>CAYUUC010000047.1:13674-18435 GCA_964447635.1 uncultured Spirochaetia bacterium | reverse complement strand
GGTTCCCCTCTTTATATGGCATAAATCGTCCAACCTTACTATTTTGATATTGGAATGCTTGTTGAACTCTTCAAAGGATTGGAATAACAACTTATCGAAGATTTTTCTATATAGGCGGAGCTTCTTCTTAAGGAGCTTAATCTTTTTTTCCAGCGATAGAATCAGGTCTGATATCCTCTTCTGTTCTTCTATTGATGATGGGTATATGATATCCGCTTTCTTTATATCATCCAAAGTAAGGTTAGCCTGGGCTGACTTCTTGCTCTGCTTCCTTACATACCACCTGAAAAGTGGCGAGTTAAAGTAGTAATGCAAAAACCTTTTATTAATATTATCTTTTATATCGATTCTGCCCACCCGTTGATTCATCACGAAGTCTTTATCCACATCTATAAGAGCGGTCCTTCCGATGATGTGTTTTCGGGTGCTGACATCAGTTAATGCTATGATAAGGTCACCCTTCTTTAACCGGAAGGGTTTCAACTTGCTGAACAAATCATACGGACATCTCTTGGACTGGTCATGCTTATAGATAAAGCTCCCCCCCACAGAGATATTGCTTATTCGGATGATTGGAATACCCTCATCAGAATAGTCCTTGGAGCTGAAGACATAACCACCATGCAGGCGGATAACATCCTCGAGCTTCTTCATTATCCAGTCGTCCGGTATTCTTATTTTTTGTTTTAGGTAGTTGATTTTTTTAACCATCTTATATTTAAAATTTTATCCTAATTTCTCCTGAGAATAATTTTAACATTAAACAATCTTTTAGTTTTTTATAACGCTTCCTCTTTTTCTTAAGGATATTTAACTTTTCATAAACTGCATTTAATATCTTTACTATCTTTTTTTGTTCCTTTAATGGGGGTATAGGAATCTCAATATTTAGAAGCTCATCTATCCTTAAATGTTGTTGAGTGCTTCCTACCGAAGTCTTTTTTACCAGCTTTCTGAAATATGAAGTATTTGAGAGGTAGGCTAGATAAACCGGGTTAAGACCTTTACTCAATCTTATTCCCGAAGTCCCCTGTGCAAGTATGTAATGCTTGTTGCCCTTTATCTGACACATCAATCCTATAGAACGGGCATCCTTGAATAAATCTCTAGTGGTTAGAACCAGGTACCGCTTATTCACTAAAGCATTGGACCGGGTTTTAGCATAACTCTTTCTTATACCCATGACCGAATCTGTAAGCTTAAGTCTGCCACCCCGCTTGACATCGCCTTTCCTGATTACCTTATATCCGGATGTACTCAGGTGCTTATCATAGATAGCCACCCCGTTCTTTATATCATTAATGTAATTGCCCAATCTTTCGATTATCCAATTGATAGGCAACTTACCCGCTTTGGTCTTCTTGTAATGTTTGTTATATATGCCTTTGGTAAAAAGTTTATTGATAAGGCGGTCTTTTACCTTTTTTATATTCTTTATCTGTTCGTCTATCAGTTTTATCTTTTCGTCAACCTGGAATATAATAGAAGCTATCTTCTTTTGCTCTTTTATCGATTGGGGTATCATGATTTTGGATTTCTTTATTTCTTCCTGGGAAATGTTAGCCTGTGCTGATTTTCCAATGATTTTGACAAAATTCTTTCGAAATACTTCCCAGTTAAAATAGTAATGCAAGAACCACTTATCCACCAGCTTTTCATCCACTACTATCCTGCCCACTCTCTGGTTTAAGAAGAACTGGCGGTCTTTATCGATGATAGCTGTTCTTCCGATTAGCGGTTTATGTCCACGGACATCAGTCATAGCGATAATCATGTCACCTTTCTTAAGCTGGCAGGTTTTCCTATTCTGGAAGATGCAGTGGGAACAATATTGAAGAGTGTCAGGATTATGTATAAATCGACCTTCTAGCGATATGTTGCCTATCTTAATCACTGGTATACCTTCATCCTTAAAATCACTCTTCTTAAGGGCATATCCATTATAAAAACCTTTCATGACATCTTCTATATAGACTTCTACCCAGCCGGTGGGAATCAGGCGGGTAGTCTTTTGCTCATCATTGTATTTGGGTTTATTCATACTTATAGCCGAGTTCCTTAAGGTATTTCGATAGCTTGCGATCTACTTCTTCTTCCTTGGTTTCAATCTTTTTTATCTCCATTAGTACTTCTTTTATGTCAACAGGCTCTTGTTCTTCGTATACATCCAGGTATATAGATATATTGAGATTATAATTATTCTCCCTAATCTCTTTCTTATCTACGATGCGGACGAATTCTTCATCATAGTTAAGGTTTTCATAAGCATCAGCTATCTTATAGATATGGTTTGCATCAATTATGTTCTTGGTCTTATCCTCCTTGTATTCCTTGCTTGCGTCTAGGAAGATGATTTTATCCCGCAACTTTTCCGATTTATCCTTGTTTAGGATGATTATAACAGCTGATATGTTGGTATTATAGAATAGCTTATCGGGAAGCCCCACAATCCCTTCTATATAGTCTTGCTCTATGATGTTCTTCCTGATGTCTTCTTCAGCCCCTCGACGGTATAGGATACCATGAGGTAGTACTATACCCATCCTGCCATCGTCCTTAAGCGTTGCTATCATATGCTGTAGAAAGGCAAGGTCGCCGAACTTCCGTGAAGGTATGCCGTAGACAAATCTATTAAACGGGTCTGATACATTGTTTCGATAAGAAGGTACTTTCCTGGACTTGTTGCCCTTGTTATGTTTCTCTGCTTCCAATGTTTCCCACCATTGTGAAAGCGAGAAAGGCGGATTGGCTATCACCCTGTCGAATTTCATCAGCCTACCGTTATCCTTAAGATGAAGCGGATTGGTCAGGACATCGCCCTTCTTTATGTCCGCCCTATTGTAATGATGAAGGAACATGTTGATATTACATATAGCCCAGGTGGACAGACTCTTCTCCTGTCCGTACAGAGAGAAGTCATATTCATGACCGGGGTTATGGTTCTTGATGTAGTTTGCCGATCCGATGAGCATACCTCCGCTACCACAGCATGGGTCATATATAGTGTCCCTTGGTTGGGGTTTTAGCAACCTAACCAGTAGTCTTACTACACCTCGTGGTGTGTAGAACTCGCCACCCTTCTTTCCGGAATCGAAGGCGAACCTTTCTATCAGGTATTCATAAGCGTCACCGAGAACGTCCGGCTTGTATAAGTCTTTGTTTGCCAATGAGTATATGCTGAAGTGAGATAATAACCTTTTCAGGGTGTTATTACCCAATAAGGCTTCGTTATCGAAACGGACGACGGTCAATACATCTTGTAGGGAGGGGTTATCCGCTTCGATGTCCCTTAATGCGTTATCGATAGCTTTGCCTATATTGGTCTTAGTACTAGTTAAGGTTTTCCAGTATGCTGATTCTGGCAGTTTAAAGCTATGATGTTCTTTGGATTTGAATGCTTCTTCTTCGGTATAGCCCTTATCTATCATGATTTCTACTTCTGAGAAGAAGACGTCGTTTATCCTTTTCAGGAACAACAAGCTTAATATGTAATTCTTAAAGTCACCGCTGTCAACATTCGACCTTAATATATCGGCACATTCCCATAGCCATGATTTAAGTTTATCAAAAGTAAGTAGATTTGAATTAGTCATTTATGTATAATCCCGATAAAGTAAAATTCAATGATATTTACAAAACAATATTTACTTTTAAGTATAAATAGAATAATAATTATTAATAAACAACCTTATTTATATCAAGTTTATTTATAAACACAGTTGAAAATTAAATCTTTAGAATGTTCTAAGAATAAATTCTGTTGATTAATACCGGCATATCAAACTTTTTTATTCATGAAAATTAACTATAAATTTAATTACTGTTAAAAAATGCATATATTATTAATTATAATAACACTCTTTGGGAAAAAAATCGGAGAATTCTAATGTTTTTGAATTTGCTCTCACGAATAGTCTCAGGTAAAGAGAAAACCAGCCCATGTCAAAATCCTTTAATCATTGCCCATAGAGGAGCTCCAGGATACGATACATTCAAATACGCCAGAAAAAAACCTATCGAACACCAAATATGGGAAAACACAATTTCTGCTTTCAAGAACGCATATCATAACGGAGCAGAAGCCATAGAAATGGATATACATCTAACCAAAGATGACCAAATCATAATCATACACGATAAAACACTGAATCGAACAACCAACGCAGAGGGACACATATCCGACCATACCACGCAAGACCTACAGAAGGTCTATACCAATCAAAGCCTTAATGAACACCTACCTACTCTCGAAGAAGTCTTCCAGGAGTTCAAAGACGGGATTAAATACATTATCGAGATTAAGCCACTTAGTAGCAAGAAGAAGACGGAACTCATCATAAGGAAAATGCTTTCCCTTATTGAAAAATACAACCTAAAAGACCAATGCTACATCATCTCATTCTATCCAATACCACTTCTAATCATGAAGAACAACCCACTTGGCATTCCCACAGGATTGGTTGTGTATAAGAAGCATTTTTTCTCCAGATTACTTTTAGGATTGGCTTTCTACCTGGGAGTAGACTCTATCAACTTCTTCTACAAAGACTTAAACGAAAGAATGGTGAAGAAGTGCCGTGAAGCAGGCTTTAAGATTGGAACATGGACTGTAAACAGCAAGGAGATACTGGATAAGATGCTCGATTTGAAAATCGACTACATAACCAGTGATTTTTTCTTTACTACAAAGTAGTCTTTATTGCAACGTAATCCTTAATTACGATGTAATCCTTAATTACGATGTAATCCTTAATTACGATG
>CAYUUC010000047.1:9849-13574 GCA_964447635.1 uncultured Spirochaetia bacterium | reverse complement strand
AATTACGATGTAATCCTTAATTACGATGTAATCCTTAATTACGATGTAATCCTTAATTACGATGTAATCCTTATTCATAACCCGATTCGTTATCTTCTGGCGGGTCTATTCCAAAGAATTCGAATGATTCATCATTTATAATAAAATCGTCATAATCGCTTATGTCCTCATTGACAATGTCCAGATATTCATTGAGCTTCTCAGACTTCATTATCATTTGTGTAACTCTGGAGTAAGCCATAACTCCTCCGGAGACATTGTTTGCCTTGAGGTATAGGTCATATATCCAGTTCAATGCTTCGGTGAAGATGTTGTGACGCTTTCTTGCTCTTTCCCTCTGCTTGATGTATTCATTGACGATACCTCTATCCAGCTGGCTAAACAGCTTTTCATACTCTTCATCGGTGTGACTGTAGCGGTATTGGGAGAGGAAGTATCGTAGCACCTGCGAGACGGCACTATACTTGAAGTAGTTGTCGTCCGACTCCATGCATGCTACGAAAGCGATATAGTTCGCTTCAGTTTCGTTAGCGTATCCATAGAGATGGGTCTTCTCATGAGCCATGATGAATGGTATCTCTGCTCCTATTAGTTCTTTGGATAGGTGAGACTCGAGAGTAAACGGGCTTATCATACCAAGTGTAGCGCTTAACTCGAGTATGTTTGCGATGCTTACTTTTGATTTAGTTGCCGGATTTAGCTCGTTGTTGTCGATTTGCTTGATTGCATCGGAGACTGCTATGTTGATCTTCTCTTCTAATTGGTCATAGGAACGGTTACTCCTTGATATGGTTGACATATATAATCGATTTGCCCTTTCTATCATTGCCTGGAGTGTTTCTTCGAACAATTGTTCATTGACTTCAGTTTCCGGTGATATGGTTTTAGTCTTAAGCTCCAGCGGTAGCCGGTAGTAGTTGAAACCCCACATAAAGTAGAACCATACAAAGATAATGGATGCTATGATAAATGTTTGACGGAGGAAGTGCAGGAATGTGTTCTTGAAAGATTTCTTCACTGCTATCATTCGGTAGATTCCAATACCGAGTCTAATAAGTATTACTACTAACAAGACGATTAACAGCACCTCGCTGATAGACACCCTGACGATATCGGTTAATCTACCCATGATAAAGGTTAGAGCAGGATAAATCCCCCGGGAGTAAAAGCTCTCGGCAAAGGATGGCTTAAACATGAATATTACCAGCATAATGATGGTTAATAGGTCGAGAGCGATAAGCACCCGAATTAAGTTGCTCTTTATGAACCTGACAGGACTATCCATAAGGCTTACCTCCGTAAAAGTCTTTATTGTGTATAGATTCATTTATTTTTGTGAAAAATGGAACTTTATCTAAATGTATTCGTCTTATACTAATATAAGTCACTAAAAATAATTTTAAAAATTAATAAGCGAATATTAATCAAGAAAAGTCCAATAGGCAAAGAAAGGTTTTATATTAAGTGTTAGTATACACTTTGGTTTTATATGTTTCATGCTTATTTTATAAAAAAATACGGTTTTGGTTTTATTAGTGTTTATAGGGTTAGGATAATGTTTTAAATCAAAACCAATAGGAACCTAAAAGATGGTTGACCAGAAAGAGATATATGAAACATATATAAAACCGCATGTTAAAGGGCTTTTTAACTATGCTTTTAAGATAACCGAAGATTACTTCTATGCTGAAGACCTGGTTCAGGAAACGATAATCAAGGTCTTAGAGAAGTTCGACACTATAAGAAAGAAGAAGAGCATCAAATGGTGGCTCTTCAAAACGCTCAAGAATAATTTTCTAGATAAGCATAAGAAGTCTAAAAGACTGGTTATCATAGAAAGCAACACCATTGAAGATAATGCGATGAACTTCAATAGGAAAAGGATTAATATAGAGGACGATTTCGTAAAGGAAGAGCTGGCCAGGGAAATTAACGAAGTTATTAACAATCTTCCCGATATATTCAAGGAAATCGTAATACTTAATGAAATCGAAAATTTCAAATACCATGAAATTTCACAAATTCTCGATATTCCAGAAGGCACAGTTAAATCGAGATTGTCAAGAGCAAGGAAAATGCTCGAAGCTAAACTATACGAAATCGCAATCAGAGAAGGAATTATAACATCACACAGAGATAAGGCTAAGGATGACGCTGTATAAGCAAAAAGCTTCACCTATCATCAACTTATTTACTGTTAGGAGGTAAAATTGACCGAGAACGAGATTTATGAGCTTATCGATTTATACATCGATGAGGAAGCAACAGAAAAACAAAAGCAACAGGCACAGCATCTTATTAAGACTAACCATACAGCTAAAAACGCTTATCATAACAAGATAGCAAGGCGACAACTGATGAAAGACAGCACCAGGTATATAAAAGTGGATAGCGATGATATCACTTCCGGCATTGATAAGCACATAGACGAGAGTATATACCGGAATATAAAACTCAACCGTAGAGAAAAGACATTGAAAGTCTGGTCTTATATAAGTACGATAGCTGCTCTGATAATGCTTGCCATAATCGTTCTCAGCAATACCGATTCATCCGTCGACTTTATTGAAACCATAAAGCTGGATGATACAGAGACATATTTGTTTGAATATCCCATTCCCAATTTCGATTATCAAACCGTAACCAATAGCGAACCAAAAGTCGAAACCGACGATAGTCCTCCTACACTAAAATACATTAATAACAATGCTTTTTATAACGAAGTATTCTCAAGAAATAGAAACCGACAGCAATTTATATACGAAACCGACATCACATATTCCACTAAACTATTGAATAGGAAAACTACCATTGGGAAATCAATCTTCGGTCCTTTCTTATCTACGCAAAGCAGAATTTATATGCAATAAGCCCAGCCATAGAAAACATACCACATATACCATCCTTCAATTGTGGAAAACCTATCTAAATCTTATTAATTTAATAGACAATACAAAAAAAGGATGGATTAATATGAGCGATATACTTAAAGGGATAAAGACTATAGTCCTGGACTTAGACGGGACGGTGTTCTTCAAAGGAAAGCTGATTGAAGGCGTTGCCGACAACCTATCCAGACTCCGCCATGAAGGATACAACCTGCGTTTCGTAACCAATACCGACTCAATGGATAGGCTAACCATAACTGAAAACCTTAAGGCATACGGGTTGGAGCTCCCGGTAAAAGAATTATACAACTGCTCAATAGCGGCGGTTAAGTTCATGGAAAGGCAGGACAGTAAAACATGCTTCGTCCTTGCCTCCGATAAGATACTACCCGAATTTGACCATTTACCCAAAGACGAAACGAATCCCGATTATGTAGTGGTTGGCGACTTCCGGGATAAAGTCACTTACCAAAACATTAACCATGCTTTCAGATGCATTCATAATGGAGCAGACATTGTTGCCATGCAGGACAGCGGATACATGTACACCTCAGATGGTATCAACCTGGATACTGGTGCTTTCGTCCGGATGTTCGAATATGCTTCAGGTAAGGAAGCGATACTGGTGGGCAAGCCTTCCCGGGAGTTCTTCGAAATAGCTCTGGAAGGTAGCGGTAGCCAACCTGAGGAGACTCTTGTAGTAGGAGACGACCTATCATCGGATATACTTGGGGCGAGGAACTTAGGCTCCAGGAGTGTCTTGGTGAAAACTGGCAAGTTCAGCGAGGTTTGGTTAAACCAGTCTGAGGTAAAACCGGACTATGTAATAGAATCAGC
>CAYUUC010000047.1:5668-9749 GCA_964447635.1 uncultured Spirochaetia bacterium | reverse complement strand
TCTCTGTTGGTGGAGTTTGAGATGTTGGTTTGTTTTTGTGTTGTGAGGTTTTTAATTTTGGATTGTGATATTTTCTTGCTGAGTTCTTCGAATTTTTTTGTATATTTATTAATTTCTTTGTCGATTTTATGTTGAATTTCTTCCGATGTATAATCTTTTAATTTCATATATGTGTTTATTATTATACTGCACCAATGTACTTTTTCCTCTAGTGAGTCTGTGCTTTCTATGATGGCTTTGCTTTGTTGTAATGATCTTGTTAGCTTTCTTATTTCGTAACGGTTTTTGGGGGTATATTTCTTTAGGTCTTTGTTTAAGGAAGCAATTTCGTAGAATGAAGAAATGAATTCCTTAATGACTACAATAAAGACCAAAATAAGCAATGTTAATCCAGCAAGGAAAAAAATAAGCATAATTTATACTCTCACTCTTTTTAATCTATTTCGGTTATTTACTTGTTCGATTTATTTAATAAATTTTTAATATCCTTTTAGTGATTTAATTTTTATCTGGATTAGTTATCGTTATAATATATGAATACTTTATCTTTTATGGTTTATTCGACAGCTATCGTTTAATAAAATATAGGAACATACTATATAGAAGGTGAACCGGGCAATGAAAAGAATTTTAATTATCGATGATAATAGTGTAGTAGTGAAAACAGTGAGTTCTATGATAAAAACCGCCGGATTCGATGTGATATCGACTACCAGCGGGAAAACCGGTGTGGAAATGGCTAAAGACAATCAGCCGGATTTAATACTTTGCGATATCGAAATGCCTGATTTAAACGGCTATGATGTGTTAGTAAAACTCCTCAATGATAACCGCACCTCAAACATACCTTTTATTTTCATGACAGCAGCAAAGAAGAAACGAACCGAACAGCGATATGGTATGACATTGGGGGCTGATGACTATCTAACAAAGCCTTTCTCCAAAGAAGAACTAATCTCATCTATCAATGCAAGACTGGAAAAGAGGAAAATCTCCCAGGAAGAGAGCGAGAAAAGGATGGAGGAATTACGCTCCAATATCGTCTACGCATTGCCTCATGAGTTCAGAACTCCCCTAACCACTATACTTATGTCTTCTCAATACCTCGAGAAAAGGTCAGATACGATAAACCAGGAAGAAATCATGAAAATAGCTTCCAGAATAACCAACGCAGGGAATCATCTGCAAAAACTGTTAGAAAATTACCTCCTATACACTCAAATCGAAGTGATAAAGACCAATCCGAAAAAAATCGAATCCATTAATGAAAAAGTAGTGACAAAACCATCTATCACTATTAATAATATGGCACAAAGCATAGCCGATAAGTATAATCGAGAAAGCGATATACAGGTAAATGTCATCGATAATCCAATCAGGATTACCCAGCAGAACCTTCAAAAGGTGATACAAGAGAGCATCGATAATGCTTTCAAATTCTCCGAAAAAAACTCCCCTATCTCCGTCAATACGCAAATCGATGACCAATATTATAACATCATCATCATGGATGAGGGAAGAGGTATGACAGATGAGCAACTAAACAATATGGGAGCTTATATGCAATTTGAAAGGAGAGCATATGAACAGCAGGGCTCGGGATTCGGCCTGGTTATATGCAAAAAGCTCCTCGAACTGCATTCGGGAGATATGGTTATAGAAAGTGAGCCTGATGAATATACAAGGATAACCATAAGAATCCTTCTGGCATAGGTTTTATTGACATGAGTCTTAACTGTGGGTATCCATTGAGATGATAAACAAATCCTTGTTGATGTTGTAGGAAGGGTTAGAGAAGCGGATAGGGATATCCGTGTCCAGCTCTGGTATAGGTATGTTTACCGGGTTGGGATGGGGGAGAGTTATGGGTAAAGTTAGGTATGCTTTAACAAAAAGCTCAATTATCTTCTTTACCGAATTGTAAGCAGAATTCTCTATACTGATATGCTCGATTTTTATATCGGTTAGTAGTATATGTTGCTTCTTCCTTACATAGTTTAGCACTGCCCGGAGACTCGCTTTGAATGGGTTCTCCTTGATATCATGGAGTTTCCCATCCAATTCCAATCTTGCGGTGTTATTCGGGAAAAGGGAGAGGTCAGTGTTGTTGAACTCCACATCGGGTAAACCTTTTACTCCGGTGGAGAAGTACTTCGGGAGTATCTCAAAGAAAATCTCATCAATAAAGTCTGTATTGACCAATGCAACCAAATCTTTGTGTGAATGTAGTTCTATAGACTTCTTATCGGTTATCCATGGTATCTTCCTATCTGAAGGTTGGTTATCGAGGTGTCCGATGAGATTTATGCTATTCTTCCTGGTTATTACATCAGATACAACTATCTTACGGTTAAGGCTTATCCCGGCGAGTGGGATATCTTCCATATTTATATGAACCTGCGATTTCTTCCGATAGAATATGTTAAATAATGTATTGGCGATGAATAAGAAGGGTTTGGGTATCTTCTTTAGCTTTGATTTTAGTATAAGCGGGGTAGCGGTAAGTATCTTTTTATCCTTGTTATAGTTAAGGAAGAATTTGATTATAATCTCGCCAGATGTCCTTCTTAATCGGAGTATGGGGATTTTCAGCTTAAATATCTTCAGATAAATCTTGAGCTTTTTGAGATTTACTGATACTTTAAAGTCAAGATTCTTACCATCAAATATCTGGATGTCTGTTACTTCGATCTTTAACTGTTCTAGGTTCTTCTTAAACTCCGCCGGTATCTCGAAATATCTGGGAAGGAGTCCGGTGAATTTAAACAGGGTTTTCTCGTTTATCTGTATGTTTATCATAGTTTTATTTATTTGGTTTATAAGACTTTTAATTAATAAGGCGAGTCAGGACATATATCCCCACTCGCCTTTTGATTTATCTTTCTTAAATAGTAATTCCGTGATTAGTCTTCGTCGTCGTCTTCATCATCTTCATCTATATTGAAGTTCTTCTCTAAGATATCGAAGTCTAATGTTGGTAGATCACTTAATAAATCTAATATATACTGACTGGTTCTCTCTGAGTCCGGTGCAATCTCTGTTCCGCTTATGTTATATACATTGACATCTGTAACTTCGGAAGCTTCTTTGAATGAGTTTATGGTTACTCGACCGCTATTTACTGAACTGGATATAGAACTCATCTCATTTTCAAGCTTTCTCAGCATGCTTAGAACCTCAGCATCTGATAAAGTTGTTTCTCCATCTAGAGGAAATTCGCTTAGAGAAGGAATATCAGCCAGGAAGTTTAATGAGTTTCCGGAACTTATACCTACTTTATCTAATAAATAAATTAAAGTCTTATTTATATTGATAACTCTTCCTAATGTATATCTAAGTTGTCCTCTAAATTTTTCAAGATAGTTTTCAATTAAGTCTCTTCTTTCTTCCATTAATTGTTCATATTTTTCAGGGTCTGTTTCATTGTTTATTTCTTCGGTTAATCTTGCCAGCCTATGTTCAAATACATCTATCTCTGCTGATAGTTTGTTAGCTTCTGTAATTGCTTCATCTAATTCAGCCAGTAGGTCTCGAATTTCTTCTGCTGTTTCTTCATCTATTGTTGGACCGGTAGGTCCGGTAGGTCCGGTCTGGTCTTGGTCTTCTTCGCCATCTCTGTCAATCTCGACGTCTTCCTCATCTTCAATTACGGGTTCTTCTTCGTCGTCTTCATCTTCAATTCCTGTTTCTTGATCGTCGTCTTCATCTTCATCTGCTATATCGATTGGAATTCCTGTTTCTTCATCTTCAGTATCCTCATCGTCGGGTTGTGTAACCTGAGTGTCATCATCGTCGGGTTGTGTAACCTGAGTATCCTCATCATCGGGTTGTGTAACCTGAGTGTCATCATCGTCGGGTTGTGTAACCTGAGTGTCATCATCGTCGGGTTGTGTAACTTGAGTGTCATCATCGTCGGGTTGTGTAACTTGAGTGTCATCATCGTCGGGTTGTGTAACTTGAGTATCCTCATCGTCGGGTTGTGTAACTTGAGTGTCATCATCGTCGGGTTGTGTAACTTGAGTATCCTCATCGTCGGGTTGTGTAACCTGAGTGTCATCGTCTTGTTGCTGAGTTTGCTCTT
>CAYUUC010000047.1:0-5568 GCA_964447635.1 uncultured Spirochaetia bacterium | reverse complement strand
TCATCGTCGGGTTGTGTAACCTGAGTGTCATCGTCTTGTTGCTGAGTTTGCTCTTCTAGCCTAGCTTCAATCTCAGCGAGCCTTGCTCTTAGAGAGTTAATTTTTTCTACAAGTTTTTCTCTTCGTTTTAACAGAACTAGAAGAATATTAGCAGCTTCTTCTTCAGCGATATCTTTATCTATTTGTTCGATTTCACCTTCGATATCTCCAATTTGTTGTTCGATATCTTCTGCTTCATCTTCCAGCTCGTCTTCGGTCATGTCCTCGTCTTCGGTTGCATCTTCATCTTCGACGATTACTTCATCCTCATCTTCAGCATCAGCTCCATCGTCATCTTTTTCTTCTTCTGTTGCGCCGATTCCGGCATATACATAATTAAAAAAAGACAATCCAATAATGGAAACAGCGAAAATTATAACAATTAACCATACAAAATTTTTGGAAAGATTTATCTTCATTATCTCCTCCTAAGTTTTAGCCAATAACTTGTTTTATACGTATTAAAGGTAATAATTAACATATAAAAGTTAAAGTGAACTAAATTCATTTTTTAATAATTTTTTCGACACCGAACATATAAGGTTTTAACGCATGTGGTATATCTACGCTTCCATCCTCATTTTGGTAATGTTCCAGAATTGGAATCAGAATCCTAGGTGATGCGATTGCGGTATTGTTTAATGTATGGACGAACTTTTTTCCATCTTTGGTTTTGTATTTGATGTTTAGTCGTCTGGCTTGGAAGTCATGGAAAGTCGAGCATGAATGTGTCTCGGAGTAAGATTCCCTACTTGGCATATATGTTTCGATGTCATTTTTATATATCTGTCCCTGACCCATATCCCCGGTGCTGGAAATGACTACGCGATAAGGCAATCCGAAATCTTCAAGAATTCCCTTAGAATTTTCTAATAATTCTTTATGAGATTTTGCGGATTCCTCAGAGTCGTTTTTACATAGTATCACTTGTTCTACCTTAACGAACTCGTGCACCCTGTAAAGTCCTTTGGTATCTTTTCCGTATGTGCCGGCTTCTCTTCGGTAGC
Organism: uncultured Spirochaetia bacterium; assembly: GCA_964447635.1. Taxonomy (GTDB): domain Bacteria; phylum Spirochaetota; class UBA6919; order CAYUUC01; family CAYUUC01; genus CAYUUC01. The sequence goes on along the minus strand of CAYUUC010000047.1, from coordinate 4,522 downwards.
AATTGGAAAAACCGATACACTTTATGGGTAGGTCTTCCTCTTTCAGGGTTTTATTCATGAAGTAAGCGACCAGCGGGACTTCCGATGTCCCTGTTAGATAGAGGTTATCCTTTTCGATGAAGTAAGCCTGCTCTTCACCGAGTGGTAAGTATCCGGTACCCATCATCGGTTCATACTTGACGAGTGTTGGCGGTATGAAGAAGGTATATCCTTTCTTGGTCATCTTATCGATAACATATTGGATAACCGCCTGCTGTAGCATTGCCGCCTCGTTTTTTAGGAAGTAGAATCTGGTTCCTGATACATGGTCTGCTGCCTGGGTAAAGTCTATCAGGTCGAGTTCTTCGCCAAGTTCGTAATGTGCTTTCATTTCATCGGTCATTAGTCGTGGATTGCCCCATTTCTCCACTTCCACATTATCGGCGTCCGTCTCTCCTATCGGGACATTGGGGAGGGGTATTCCTGGTATTAGAAGCATGAGTTTATTATATTCATTGAGTACTTCTTCCAGTTGTGGTTTTACTTTTTCTATTTCATCTTTTAGGTTTTTTCCCTTTTGGATAGCCTGTTGCTTATCCTCTCCCTTCAGGCTTTTGATGGACTTGCTGACTTTGTTTCTTTCAGCGTTGAGGTCATCTTGTATCTTGAGCAGTTCTTTTCTTTTATCGTCGAGTCGTAATAATCTATCAATATCGACTTGTATATTCTTATTTTGTGCTGTTTTTTTATATTCTTCTTTTCTTTTTCTAATGTCGTTAATATCAAGCATAATTTATTACCGTTTTGTTTTGTTATTATATTTTGTATAAACAAGATAATATTTATTTATTAGATGAAAAAAATTAATCGATAAAATTGGTCGGGATTTCGAATAAGATTGGTTATACTTAAATTAATCGCTAATCCCATTACCTGGTAAGACCGATAATCGTTTTGAGAAAACAGTTTTATTTTTTATTTTAAATGTATTATTATTTGGATTAGATCCAATAAATAAAATAAGCGAGCAATAAGTATGAAAGCAAGATTAATCACCGCCTTTACCATTATTATATTAGTTCCTATGCTTATCATTTCACTTATAATCACTTTCAGAATCACCGAAATACTTAACGAAGGGACCGACGATAAGCTATCATACACACTATTTACCATGAGTAAGATGATATCCGAAGATATACAGGCTATCAACAACAGAATCAACGCTCTAAAGGTCGACCCTAATATGATTGAAGGAGTGGGGTTCAAGGATGAGAAGCAGTTTATGGGATTGTTGAATTCAGCCAAAGAGGAACTCGGACTTGAATCCGCTATAGTGTATTCATGGAAGGATGGAATGAAGACCATAGACTCCGACGGGCATTTCTACATTATCGAAGAAACCCTTCAACCTAATCCTGATGAAGAGATTGAGTCTGAAGAACCCATCGAGAAAGAAACATATAGAAAATTGGTCTACATTCAAGAAGGACTATTAAGGGAAAGAGACAAGATAATCGGGGTGCTTCGTTTCCAGAAAAACTTCGATGATGCGTACCTGCTAAATAAAGTAGAGAACTTCAAACGCCTTGCCGGTATCCAAGCAGGCATCTTCCATGGTAAAACCTCCATGGCTACGACTTATGGGCAAACCATACAACTAGACTCTAAACCGGCAGACCTAATAGATATAAACCTCACCGTAAACAAAATAGAATACCAGGCTAAACTGGGGAGGATTACCGACACCATACTTAACCGGGAAGAGAACAACCTTCACCTACTCGTTGCCCTATCACAGGAGGAAGCGAACAGCACCTTGAATGGGATCATCTTCCTTATTGCTATGGTTGCCAGTATTAGTACTATCGTTGCTATCTTCCTCGGCTTCCTTGTTGCTCGATGGCTTGCCGACAGGATGAATCGAACGGTTACTGTAGTTGATAGAATAGCGGGGGGAGACCTCACTGAAGTCATCGAGAAGCAGAAACAGCCGTTCCTGTTCAGAAAGGACGAGATGTCGATGGTTTTAGAGTCCGTAGGGTCTATGTCGGAAGAGTTAATCAACATTGTAAAAAGGACTATGCGTTCCGTTGATGTACTGGTGGAAGTGTCTGAAGAGTTGAACGAATCCAATGAACAGTTATCACAAAGAGCTGAGATACAGGCTTCATCGATAGAACAGATATCGGCTACCCTAGAGCAGATGACAAGCACTATCAAGAGCACTGCCGACAACTCAAAGAAGGTAAGAGACCTCGTGGAGGACACCAACACCAAAATCAGAGAGGGTGAGTCCATCATCGAGGAAGCTATTAACGCAATGAATCTGATTAGCGAATCATCCAGAGAAATATCCAACATAACGGATGTAGTTGATGACATTGCCTTCCAGACTAACCTGCTTTCGCTTAATGCTTCCGTAGAGGCTGCGAGAGCTGGCGAGCAGGGGAAAGGCTTTGCTGTCGTCGCTAACGAAGTTCGTAACCTCGCTCAGCTTAGTACCAATGCGGTCAACAACATACAAAAACTTACCGAGAACACCACAGAAAAGGTAGAGAAAGGGGAAACTCTGGTTAACATGTCGGGAGACATTCTGAAAGAGATTGTAGAGAGTATGGACGAGGTTTCCATATCGATGCAGGAGGTAGCTGTAGCATCAGCAGAGCAGGAAGTGGGCATCCATCATGTTAATGAAGCCGTCCAGCAGATAGACTCAATGATACAAAAGAATACGATACTGGCAGATAGAACTATGGTTCTTAGTAATCGTATGACTGGTCTGGCTAACGAGATACAAAACTTGATGAGCTTCTTTAAACTCAAGCAATCTGAGTATGAGGAGCTACAAAGGAAGAAATCGGAAGAATTTGACGAAATTTCCGATGAGGAACTTTTCTCCGGCAATATACAATCAGAAATTATCAAACCGGATAAAATAAGCCGGGAAAGCGACGAAACAGCTTCATTCAGTGATGAAGAGGCTTACGAAAAGTTTACTTTTGAAGAAGAGTCCGAAGAAGATGATTTGTTCGCAGAAGCACGAAAGGAAGATACCGAAGATAAGGAAAAAGGTAGCGACGACTCAGATTCAGATAATGAAGGCATTTCTATATAAAACTTTACCTCACCAAAGACATTAAGCATTTTTTGTATGATTTATTGACTAATTTTACTATTTCGAGTGTTGATATTATATTAGAGTTTCAAAATACCAATACAGAAAACCAATAACCGGACGGTTAATAAATGAAGAAGCTTTATCTATATATAATAAAAGAATTTATACCAAATTACTTACTGGGTTTCACTTTCTTTTCCATATTCCTCCTTATACAACTTCTATTCCAAATTGTATCACTTTATGTTGAAGATAATGTACCTCTAGTCGATGTATTGGAACTACTCATCTATGGTATAGCTTGGGTAGTCTCATTCTCCATACCGATAGCTGTTCTGTTGGGAACAGTTTTAACACTGGGGAGAATCTCCGGTGATTCTGAGATAGTAGCTATGAGGGCGAATGGTATCGGTTTAATGAAGGTTTTCACCCCGGTCATCTTCCTTGGTATAATGATTATGATGTTTAACCTTTACTATTACGAGGTTATCTACCCATGGGGTATGTTCAAGTACTACGATAAGTATCTATCCCGAGGAGTAAAAGACCCAACCACTCAGCTTAGTGAAAACTTCATCTACGAGGATAGACAATCCCCCTACGTTATCAAGGTGGGAATGGTGGAAAGGCAAAGCAGAGACTTGATCAATGTAGAGATAACCAGTCTTTCCGATAATAAACTTATACTAGCTGAGAAAGGTAGATTCCTGGACTATAACGCTGAGAAGGAAGTCTTCCCCCTGGAGCTTATCAATACCATTACCCAGCCATTTATGCCGGATAAGGAGGAAGATTTGGGGGATGCCCGTTTCTATGAGATGCGTTCCCCGCGAATGGTCTTATACATACCCTTTAGGATAAAAGAGACTGCGTTCCAGGGAAACTTCTCCAGTTCATGGTCTACATCAAAACTGATTACAGAGATGCAACAGAAGGAAGTGCAATACTCCGCGAAGAAGCTGAATAATGCTAACGAACAGGCAGACCTAATTGCTGAGATAGCCAAGAATGGCGGTAATGCCACATTAGTCCGGCGGGAAGGAAAATACCATTTTATGCTGGACTTCGGTGAACAAAGCGTAGAACAGCAGGTAAAAGACAAGATTGAAGAACTTTTTAAGAAGCTTAAGGAAAGAGCGAAAGATATGGATAAGTCTTATCAGAACTCATCGGAGAACATACCGGATAAGTACCTCCTGGAGTATCATAAAAAGCTGTCCTATTCATTTTCCTGTCTGATGTTTGCCCTTTTAGGTGCCCCGCTTGCCGTGTTCTCCTCCCGTTCGGGTAAGAGTTACGGATTAGGGCTGAGTCTTTTTTTCATCGCTGTATGGTATGTTGCTCATTTTGTTAGTGAGAGGTTGTTAAACGATTTCGAACCGATTGATATAATAGGGCTATTCACCATCGATGTGGGTGACC
>CAYUUC010000046.1:0-18445 GCA_964447635.1 uncultured Spirochaetia bacterium | reverse complement strand
TACCTAATTAATGGGTATTTGATGAATTATAAATCTAGTGTAAATAATATCTTCTATAAATTAAAATGAATATTATTATATTTTTTTCACTGTATTACTTGATAATTTGTGGAAAATTTTTACTTTATACATATTATCAAAAATAGAGGTCAAATTGTATACACAATTTTATTTTAATTAAAATTTAAAATTCCATTAATATTAAGGAGCGAAACCATAATGGCTGCCCAAGAAAAAAATAAGATAAAAGAAATTGTAGACATATTGAAAAAAGACGGAGTGGACGCCGGAAAATCGGAAGCTGAGCATATCATATCGGAAGCTGAAAAAGAAGCTTCTAAGATAAAAGATAATGCCCAAAAGGAAAAAGAAAACATTATAGCTCAAGCAAGAGATGAAGCTGAAAAATTGAAAAGCTCAGCAGAAGCTAATGTTAGGATGGCAATTTCTCAGGGTATTAATAAATTTAAAGAATCTATCGAAGAATCACTACTCTCTCCAACTGTTATGGAAAGCATACAAAAGTCTATAGATGGAAAGACCGTTAAAGATATAATCCTTACAGTTGTCAAAGCATATGCTGAACAAGGATTTTCAACAAACGACCTGAAAATAATCCTAGGGGAAAACGAGAAAAAAGAGCTTAAATCATCCATTATGAATGAGCTTAATTCCAAGATTAAAGATTCACAGGGTATAGAAATTTCAAATGAAGTTATACCTGAAGGTGTAAAACTAGTCCAGAAGGATGGAAACCTCTCTCTTGAGTTTACAACAGATTCCATTAAAGAAGTAATGCTAAACTATATTAGACCGGAATTCCGTGATTTATTCTTTAAATCTGATGAAAACTCTAAAGGAGAGTAAATAATGTCCAATTCCCGTAAATATTATTATGTGGTATCGAGTTTACCGGAGCTAAAATTTGGGGGGAAATTACCTTTTACTATAAAAGAATTTCTCAATGAATATGAAGGAGAACTTGCTCCAGATAAACAATATATTAATCTAATAATCGCTAAAAATGATATCAAAAACATTAAACTACTTTTTAAAAATAACCTGAAAGAAGAAAACAAACACCAACCTTCTGTCTACTCAATAGAAGAACTTAAAGAAGGGGTCAAGGTTAGAGAAGGAATTTATGATTTTATCATAGATTTTCTTGGAAGACATGAAACAAATGAACAATACCTGGACAACTTTACTGATTTGGAAAAAGACTACTTTATATATGGAAGTAAAAGTGAAAATGACTTCTTAAGGGATTATTTTCAATTCGAATTAGATTTCCGAAATGTGGTTTCTGCTCTACGAGCAAGAGGGAAAGACATTAATATTCTTAAGTACACCTCAGGAAGTAGCGATGAGATAGTGCTATCCAAAGTTAAGAATAACAAATCATTACCAGATTTCGGATTAGCAGGGGAAGCACCATGGATGGACAAGGTAATTCAAGCATTCGACAAGGAAGACCCTTTATTACTCGAGGAAACCCTAGACAGAATTAGATTCGAACAGATAGATAATATGACATTACTCCTCAGCTTCGAATTAGATAAAATCCTCGCCTTTATTATAAAACTATCCATCATTGAAAGGTGGAACAGTTTTAATAAAGATAAAGGCAGGGAATATACCAGAAATATAGTAAGAGGAGTTAAGGAATAGTTAAGATGGTTTTTATAGGTTTCTTAATCATTTTTCATTAAGGAACTATTATTATAAATTAATTATATTGAAATAAATTAAATAATATATATTCTTGATGTGAATATGTGAACAAGCTTCATGGTAGGAGAAGAAAGATGGAAACCAATATTGGTAAAGGAACAGTGATTGCCGCACAAGGTAATCTGATTACCTTTGAGTTTGAGGGAGATATCCTTCAAAGTGAAGTTGTCTATGTTAAAGTAGGTGACAAGAAACTTAAAGGAGAAGTCTTGGAAGTAGACGAAAATAGAGCTAAGATACAGGTTTTTGAGATTACTAAAGGTGTAACCAAGGGTGTAGAAGTAGAATTAACACATGACCTGCTGGTTGCTGAATTAGGTCCTGGTCTCCTTAAAGAAACCTATGATGGTCTACAAAATCCGCTTCATGAACTCTCTGAAAAAGTCGGATATTTTCTAACTAGAGGTGTTTATGTTACCCCGCTGAACAAGAAAAATAAATGGGAATGGACCCCAACCGCTAAAGTTGGAGATAAACTCGAAAGAGCTGATGTATTGGGAACAGTGCCTGAATCTATCTTTACACATAAAGTTATGGTCCCATTCGGTTTGGTGGGCAAATATGAACTAACCTGGATTAAAGAAAAAGGCAATTACACCGTAGACGAAGTTATAGCTAAATTAAAATCCAAAGATGGTAAAGAAATAGAAGTAACAATGGTTCAAAAATGGCCTATAAAAAAGATTTTACGTTTTGGTAAAAGAATTTTACCTAAGAAACCACTTGTAACAGGTTTCAGGATTATTGATACTTATTTCCCGGTTTGTCAGGGAGGGACATTCTGTGTACCCGGACCATTCGGTTCTGGAAAAACAGTTCTCCAGCAAACACTCTCTAGACATGCTCAAATAGATATAGTAATTATTGTTGCTTGTGGAGAACGTGCCGGTGAGGTTGTAGAGACGATTAGGGAGTTCCCAGAGCTGAAAGACCCACGAACAGGAAAGTCACTCATAGATAGAACAGTCATCATATGTAATACTTCTTCCATGCCTGTTGCTGCGAGAGAATCCTCTGTTTATATTGGTATGTCTATAGGTGAATTCTACCGACAGATGGGGCTTAATGTATTAGTCCTTGCTGACTCCACCTCAAGATGGGCACAAGCTCTTCGTGAGATGTCTGGTCGATTGGAAGAGATACCCGGAGAAGAGGCTTATCCTGCTTATCTGGCTTCAAGAATATTCGAGCTTTACGAGAGGGCGGGTGAGATCATAACAAAGGATGGCTCCAACGGGTCATTAACCCTGGGTGGTAATGTTAGTCCTGCTGGTGGTAATTTCGATGAACCGGTTACTCAATCCACACTAGCTGTTGTAGGCGGTTTCCTTGGTCTAACCTATGCCCGGTCTTATGCGAAGAGATATCCTGCTATTGACCCATTAATCAGCTGGTCCAAGTACCTGGAGCAAGGCAAGGAGGAGTTCAAGAAACTTCATCCAGATTGGATTAAAATGGTTGATAAGGCTAAAAGCATTACTGTTGAAGGAAGCGAGATTAAAAGAAGGATGGAAGTTGTTGGAGAAGAAGGAACAGCCATAAGTGATTTTATCATCTACATGAAAGCTGAAATGTTCGATGCAGGTTATCTACAGCAGAATTCCTTCGATAAAGTAGATGTATTCTGTCCGTTGGATAGACAGGTTGAATTGTTCTTAATGATGCAAGATATATTCGATAAAGAATTTGAACATATAAAGAACCATGACAATGCCAGGTCATATTTTGTTAGGTTATCAACTGAATTTAAACAACTGAACCGTATTGAATATAAAACTGATGATTATAATAAGCAAAAAGAAAACATAGAAAATATGGTTGAGAACTACGAAGAAGTAATAAAATCATTTACTTCGGAACATGTATAGGAGGAAAGAAAAGGTGCAAAAGCAATATAACCGTATAGAAAATATAAAAGGTAATATTATAGATGTAAAGGCAACAGGAGTTGGATTAAGCGAACTTGCCCAGGTAACCCTAAAAAGCGGTGAAGCCTCTCTTGCCGAAGTAATAAGTTTTGATGAAGATATGGTATCCTTACAGGTGTTTACCGGAACTAAAGGTGTTTCCACAGGTGATAAAGTAAGATTTATGAACAAACCTATGCAAGTCCCATTCGGGAATAGTCTGATGGGTAGAAGGTTTAATGGTTCTGGACAACCTATCGATGGTGGTCCTTCCATCATGGAAGAGTCTATCGAAATCGCTGGACCATCTTTCAATCCAACTAAAAGGATAATTCCTAAGCACATGATTAGAACTAATATCCCAGCGATTGATGTTTTCAATACTCTGGTTAAGTCTCAGAAGATACCTATCTTCTCCATACCAGGAGAACCATACAACCCCCTATTGGCGAGGATAGCAGCACAGACCGATGCTGACTTAGTCATGTTAGGTGGGATTGGACTTAAGTATGATGATTACGACTTCTTCAGAAGGGACTTTGAGGAAACCGGAGCTATCGAGAAATCTATTATGTTCATTCACCTGGCTTCAGACCCGGTTGTAGAGTCTTTATTAGTCCCTGACCTTACATTAGCTGTAGCAGAGCAATTTGCCCTTCAAGGTAAAGATGTATTGGTACTCCTATCAGATATGACCAATTTCTGTGACGCATTAAAAGAGATAGCGATATCCATGGAGCGTATTCCATCCAACAGATCATATCCAGGTAGTTTATACTCAGACTTGGCCGCTCGATATGAGAAAGCTGTTGACATTGAAGGACAAGGTTCAATCACTATAATAGCTGTATCCACCATGCCCGGTAACGATGTAACCCATCCTATACCTGATAATACGGGATACATCACTGAAGGTCAGTTCTATCTACACGATAAGCATATTGACCCATTCGGTTCTTTATCAAGGCTGAAACAGCAGGTAATCGGTAAGGAGACCCGGGAAGACCATGGTGATATAATGAACAACTGTATCAGATTGTATTCAGATGCGAGAGAATCACGAAGAAAACATGGTATGGGATTTAGACTATCAAACTGGGATAAGAAGCTGTTGGCTTATGCTGATGTATTCAGGGAAGAGGTCCTGGACCTTTCGGTTAATATACCGGTTGAAGAAGCATTAGACTTATGCTGGGATATACTCGCCAGATTCTTTGACCCGGAAGAAGTCGGCATTAAGAAAGACTTGATAGAGAAGTATTGGGGAAGAAAGAAAGATAAAACTGAAATAAAATCATAAATATATTAAAAGCATATTTAAGATAGAAACCTTATTAAGGATTTGCTATGGCTGAAGAAAAAATAAAACTTAACAAAACCGAGCTTAAACGACAAAAAGATTTATTGAAACAAAGACAAGAGTTTTTACCAGTGTTGGAGCTAAAAAAGCAACAACTACAACAGGTTGTGGATTCTATAAAACCCCATATCCAAGAGAAATTACAGAATATAGAAGATAGAATCGACAAAATGTCCAACTGGTATCAATTTTTATCTGAAGAAGTGGGATTTCCTCTGAACAAATTATTCGAGATTTCAAAAGTGGATACAACAGAAGAGAATATAGCTGGTGTAGATGTACCAAACTTTGAGACCGTGGAGTATAAAGATTATGAATATGATTTATTCCTAACCCCTGCATGGTTGGATTTTGCTCAGAGAGAGTTAAGAGAATTGACCTCACTTAGAGAAGAAGTGAAGATTTTGAAGAAGAAACGAGATTTACTATCTGAAGAACTACGACAAACAACCATTAGAGTTAATCTTTTTGAGAAAATCCTTATACCTCAGCATAAAGAAAATATCAAAAAAATCAAAATCTTTTTAGCTGATATGGAAGTCTTCCAGATTAGTATAGCTAAGATAGCCAAATCCAAAAGCGAAGAATCCAGAGAATTAATGAAAAGTAAACCAAAGAAAGAGGGTTAATGTTTTATGGCTGTTGTTAAAATGAATAAAATCACCTTGATTGGTCCTTTTTTGAATAAGGAAAAGGTGCTTTCGGAATTACAAAAAGCTGGAGTTGTAGACATCATCGAGAAAGAAAGAGAAGAACTACCTCAGTTTAAAGAAATGGTCATTTTGGAAAAAATTAATAAAACCCTCGATATTTTCGAGAAATATGAGGATGTATTCTCTTCTGTAGGTAAAGAAGACGGATTTAAACCTAAGGATATAGATATATCCAAAGATTTATCCAAGGATATTGAAAGTCTATGTGATGAAATAATCCAGTACACCGATGATATTGATACTGCGTTAACTAATCTTGCTAATCTTCACAAAGCTATAAAAACACAAAAGCTATGGGGTGATTTTGATTATAATCGTATTAAAGAATTAAAAGAAAGACATGATATATATATACAATTCTGGTCTACATCCGATATAGATAAAGCTCAGTTTAGAGAAGGTGATGTTCCAATCATCGTAAGGAAAGAGAAGAAGAAGACTTATTTTATAACTATTAATCGTAAACCATATGAAGCGATAACATATTGTAATGAAGCTATATTCTATCACTCAGTAAAAGATATCGAAAGAGCCATCCAGGATAATGAAAAAAGCATTCTTAATAAGAAAAGCAAACTGTATCATCTAAAAAATACTGTTACTGAACGATTGGAAAAAGAGAAAATTGAATACATTAATAAAGTGGAGTTCAAGAAAGCTAAGTCTAATCTACATAATGAGATAGAAGGACATGTCTATATATTAGGCGGATGGTGCCCGATTAAAGAACTAGACAGGTTAGAAAGTGCCTTAGAAAAACACTCTGTATACATGATTAGAGAAGAACCTACCCGAGAAGATGAGATACCAGTGGAAATAGAAAATGGTCCATTTACAAAGTTATTTGAACCGATAACCCGGCTGTTTATGTTGCCTGATTATTTCCAACTAGATTTAACAGCTGTATTCGCTCCGTTGTTCTGGTTGTTCTTCGGCTTATGTCTTGGTGATGCTGGATGGGGAGCAATCATTTTAGTAGGAGCTATTGTAGCTCATTCTGTGGTAAAAGACCCGGGTATGAAAAGGTTATTAAAGCTTGGTATGCTGTTCGGTTTCTCTACTGTGGTGATGGGTCTATTAATGACAGGAAGCATTATGGGCTTCAAGACAGAAAACATTCCGATACTATCTGATATACTTATAGTAGAGAACGAAGCTAGTAGAAACCTGATGTTATTCTATCTTTCATTGATTATCGGTGTTATACAGATTTTTATAGGTCTTATAACCAATTCTGTGAAATCATTTAGGAATGAAGGATGGCAGGAAGGACTTTATCCTATAGGGTCTATAATATTTAATCTAGGCATTTTCTTATTAGCTGCTAAAATAGTTAATGAGAATTTCCCTACTATTCCTCCATATATAACATTCCCTCTGTTATTAACAGGATTATTGATTATCCTATTATTTAACACCAAGGGTCATTTAGGGAAACGTATAGGCGGAGGCTTATGGTCTCTTTATAATGTCATTACAGGTTTCTTTGGTGATGTTCTATCTTATGTTAGATTATTCGCTTTGGGTCTTGCAGGTTCTGTCCTTGGTAATGTAATAAACCAGATAGGTGGTTCATTGATGGAAGGCGTATCGATACCAGGATTGAATTATGTGGTTTATTTATTGTTCCTTATTCCATTGCATTTGCTCATGATGGCATTAAGTGCTTTAGGTTCTTTCGTCCATCCATTGAGACTAACATTTGTTGAGTTTTATAATAATGCTGGATTCAAAGGGACACTTAATAATTATAAGCCATTTTCTTTGAAGAAATACAAAGGAAGTGTAAATAAATAGTTATCAGATAAAAATTATTGATTATAGATTTATTAAAAAGGTTAGATTTTTAATATAAAAAATAAAAATAAATTTGAGGGAGAAAATACATGGCAATTGTTCTTGCATATATAGGAGTAGGCCTCATGGTCGGTTTAGCTGGTGCTGGCAGTGCTATTGGAACATCAATAGCCGGAAGTGCAGCTGTTGGAGCATTAAAGAAGAAAAAGGAAGCATTCGGTTCATATATGATATTATCGGCATTACCAGGAACACAAGGATTATATGGTTTTGCAGCATTCTTCCTTTTTAATGACTTTTTAGGCCAACAAAGCGGTGAAATATCAATAATACAGGGAGCTGCCATATTGGCTGCTGGAATTGGATTGGGAATAGCATGCTTGATTTCTGGTGTAAAACAGGGTCAGGTTTGTGCTAATGGAATAGCTGGTGTAGGTTCCGGATATGATGTATTCGGTAATACCTTGATTTTGGGTGTATTCCCAGAATTATATGCTATCATTAGCTTTGCTGCAGCATTCTTAATACAAACATTAGTACCAAATTTATAATATAAAACAGAGCAGACTTTTATTGCTTAATGAAATTCCTCCGATTAAAATGGATATTTAATCGGAGGAATGATGATTTTTATTTATATTATATTAAAAACTTAATAAAGAAAGCTCTATCCTTTTCTTTATATAATATGGAATAAATAATATTATTTAACTGAATATCTTTTTATTCTTAAGGAAAGTACAATTAACAGGAAACCATAGAAAATCGCGTATATAGCTAATATAACGACTAGGGCAGTCAAAGCGATATCTGGTCGGAAAAAGATGATGATGGCAAATAAAATAGATAAAACGCCAGACATTATTAAAAACCATTCTTCTTCAATCTCTGAACCTCTTTTTAACACATTCATTATTTCTATTATCCCTAGGATGAATGCTCGAATGCCTATTACATAGATTAAAATGATAAGAGTTATTTTAGGATAAATAAAAGCAAAAACACCAAATCCTATACTTATAATACCCGCTATTAGTATAAACCACCATCGATTTATGGTTTTTATCTTAACAATTGATTCTAATAAAGATACTATCCCATCAGCAACCGCAAATATAGCGAATATATAAACAATTAAGTGTAAACTTATTTGAGGCCATATTATTACTACTAAGCCGAATATTACAGCCAAGACCCCCCTCAAAAACAATAAGAGCCAATTTCTTTGAAAGATGTCTCTCATATTTATCATCCTTTCTATATTCTATTATTATATTTTAATGACAATTTAATATTAATGTGAAGAGTATCAAAAAATAAGATTATAACAAAATTCATTGATATTTAACAGACAACCAAGTTCTTCTGGATTGGTATCAAGCAGTAGTCGAAGGGATTTCTAGATAAGAGATAGACACTTCGACTACGCTAAGGGAATTTAGAACTGCTTATTTTGGTTGAATTTTGTTATTAGTGGTTAATATCATATTGAATAATTTATCGTTCAGATTTATAATTATCAAGATTTACTCTAGGATTGAATTTTGAGATATCTTTTAACTTTTTATAAAGTTGTTTTTCCTCATCTGAGATTTTATCTGGAACGGTAATCTTTATAACGGCATATAGGTTTCCAGCATTACCCTTTGGATTAGGAATACCTTTCCCTTTTACCCTTAGTTTCTTATCTGCTTCTATACCAGCTGGTATCTTTAGTTTTATTTCTCCGTCAAATGCTGGTATGGATAAGGTAGCACCTAATACTGCTTCCCATGTGGTAACCGGTAAATCAATATATAAATCCATGCCATCTCTCTTATATATGGGGTGTTCTTCTACCTCAATCTCAAAATAAAGGTCACCTCTATTACCATTCGGTGTTGTATTACTCCCCTCGCCTTTATATCGGAGTTTTTGTCCTTCTTTGATGCCTTTGGGTATCTTAATATCAAATTTTTTAGTTTTATATTCGGTACTCCCGGTAGCATTAACTAAAGGGATTTTAACCGATAGGCTTATAGTTCTACTATAATATATATCCTCCAGAGTAACAGGGAGTTTTACTCTAATATCTTTACCTTTACTTTGTTGGTTATACATATTTCTAAAATCTGTTGTGGTTTTAGTTCTATTGGTGGTTCTTCTGTTGGTTTTATTACCGAATATGCTTTCGAAAAAATCGCTAAACCCGGTACCACCTCGACCACTACTGAAGTCGAAATCCTTCATGAAGCTTCCCAAGTCAAAATCAAAAGTAGAAGCCCAATCATCAGACGGTCTAAAGTTTTGTCCTGACCTCCAGTTAGACCCTAATGCATCGTATTTCTTCTTCTTATCCGGGTCGCTTAATACTTCATATGCTTCGGATATTTCTTCAAATTTCCCTTTGATTTTATCATCTCCCGGATTTCTATCAGGATGATATTTTTTAGCTAATTTTCTATAGGCTTTTTTTATCTCATCTTGAGAGGCTTTCCTATCTACTCCCAGTATTTTATAATAATCCTTGTATTTTACAGACATAAAGTTACACCTCTAACATAATAGAATTAAATATATGTATATATTAAACCAAAATAATCGATGAGTTTTATATTTAGCGAGATATGTTTTTTTAAAATGATTTTATCGAGTAATATGTGGTTCATTCATTAGTTGTGTTACTTTCACATTCTTAATCTTATTCCGTGTTATATTCACTACCTCAAATTCAATCTCATCTTTATACTTTATGCTATCTTTTATCGATGGTACCTTTCCAAACAATTCAAAGAGGAATCCACCTATGGTATCGAATTCATCATTTGGTATATCAAAACCGAACTTTTCGTTAAAATCATTAATCGATAGTCTTGCATCTACGATAAACACATTATCCGAGACCTCTATAACCTCTTCCTCTTCCTTATCGTATTCATCCTGAATATCACCTACAATTTCCTCGAGTATATCTTCCAATGTAACGATACCAGAAAAGCCACCATATTCATCTACCACACAAGCTAAATGTACATGTTTCTTTTTAAACTCAGCCAGTAGCGAAATAATCATTTTGGATTCAGGTATAAAATATGCTTCTCTTAATAATTCCCTGATGGTTGGTGGATTCTTAACATTAAAAAACTTCAGCAAGTCCTTAGCATAAAGTATCCCGATGATATTATCCAATGTTTTTTCCCAAACTGGTATACGAGAATGTCCTCTTTCGTTGATTTTGTTAATGACTTCCTGTAAATCTTCGTCTACCGAGATGGCTACAGAATCGATTCTAGGAACCATAATCTCTTTAGCTGTTATGGTATCTAGGTGTTGCAACTTCTTTTTAATATGAATTATTAGAGATGAACTCCGCAATGGAACTTCATCTTTGTTGTTACCACTTTCTTTATTACTATCTTTTCTGGATTTCTTACCATTTTTATTTTTACCAGAAAAGGATTTGATTATTTTTGATATAATGTTGATTTTTCTACCTCCAACATCAACTCATTTTCTTTCTCACTCATCAATCTGGCGTCTTCACCTCCATTTTCATGGTCATATCCATAAAGATGAAGAATGCCGTGAATAATGAGTCTTAAGGTTTCATAATCAAGACTCGGTGATTCGAATTCTTTCATCTGTTCACTTGCTCTTTCAACCGATATTGCGATATCACCCATAAACACATCTTCACCACTCTCAAAAGATAACACATCAGTGGTGTAATCCTTTCCCCGATAAGTACTATTCAACTCTTTCATCTTTTCATTATCGCAGAAGTAAAGGCTAATTTCCTTATTATCAATGGATAATGCTTCTAAGATTTTAACTACTGCTATTCTTACTTTCTCCTCGCTGAGTTTATTCAATAATGGGTGTTTATCAACATCTATATTAATTTCGATTGTATTCATACTTCTTTTTATTCTATAATAAAATTTATCCTATCTTATCTAAATAATCAATTAAATATTAACAAAATCTTGATTGTTATATTTATATTTGTCTTTTTAATAAGATAATAAATAAAGTTTATTTTTTTTCTATCTAAATTCATTCACCATAATCTAATTTAATACTATTATACAGTAAATAAATTTTTTACTTCTCATGTTTCTCAAAAGCGTCAATAATCATTTTTACCAGAGGATGCCTAACCACATCCATTTTGCTGAATAAGTTAAAGCTAATCTCCGGGATATTCCTAAGTATCTTCTGAGCGAATAAGAGTCCTGAATCTCTCATCTTGGGTAAATCTATCTGAGTTACATCACCTGTTACAACCACTTTCGATGTTTCACCTAATCTAGTGAGG
The DNA here is from genome assembly GCA_964447635.1 of uncultured Spirochaetia bacterium. Lineage (GTDB taxonomy): Bacteria > Spirochaetota > UBA6919 > CAYUUC01 > CAYUUC01 > CAYUUC01. The sequence goes on along the minus strand of CAYUUC010000046.1, from coordinate 6,637 downwards.
AACATTTTCATTTGTGATTTGGTTGTATTCTGTGCTTCATCCAGGATGATGAAAGCATTATTAAGCGTTCTACCCCTCATATAAGCTAGAGGAGCTACCTCTATTACCTCTTTTTCCTTGTATCTTTGATACTCATCGAAGCCCAACATATCTATTAAAGCGTCAAAAAGAGGTCTTAGATAAGGATTTATCTTTTGCTGAAGGTCTCCCGGCAGGAAACCTAGGTTCTCACCAGCTTCTACAACAGGTCTGGTGAGGATTAGTCGTTTCTTCTCTCCGGTTATTATAGCATTGATACCTAAAGCGACAGCTATATAAGTCTTACCTGTCCCCGCAGGACCGATAGAAAAGGATACATCATGCTTCCGTATTGCTTTGATGTATTTGTATTGGGTATTGTTTCTGGCTTTGATTAGTTTGCCAGTTTTAGAAACCAGTATATTGCTCTTTTCAATATCATCAGAATTGAAATTCTCTATAGAAATCACTTGGTTAATTAGATACTTAATATCGTTGCTTTCTAAGTCTTTGCCCTGTTTAACCTCGTTATACATTAACTTTAATGCTTTTTTTGCATCCTTTACTATGTTTTCATTATCCGCTTCTATCACAAACTCATTCCCTTTTGGGAAAATCTCCACCCCTAATTCTTTCTCTACAAGTTTTATCGTATTATCGTTTTGACCACATAAGTATATAAGGGCATTCGTATCTTCAAATACAACCTTCTCTGTCAAATTCTTTACTGTTACCTTCCTTTAAAATTGTTTTGCAATATAAATTATAATATTAATAATATGTTTCGTCTACAATCATATTCTTTTTCTTATTTATTTCGGATATGTAATAAACATAATAAATCTTTCAATTGTATAAACACCATATTATAAATTTCAATCCATTATTTAGGCATTTCTATCTTTAACCTTAATTCATCTAACTGTTCCTCAGAAACTATCGAAGGTGCTGAACTCAATAGACATGCCCCACTTGTAGTTTTCGGAAAAGCGATGACATCTCTTATCGATTCAGCTCCTTGAAGGACCAATAACATCCTTTCAAATCCATAAGCAATACCACCATGAGGGGGTGCTCCATATTTAAACGCTTCCAACAAGAATCCAAATTGGTTATTCATCTTTTCTTCGGATAAGCCTAATTGATTGAATACTCGTCTTTGGATATCTTTATCATGTATCCTGATACTACCTCCTGCTATCTCAAAACCATTAAGCACAAGGTCATAGCTAAGTGATGTTACCTTATCCGGCTCTGTTTCCAACATGTCAAGCTCCTCTGGATTAGGCATGGTGAATGGGTGATGGATTGCTACAAATCGCTCTTGTTCCTCGTCATACTCAAACATAGGAGCATGCGTAATCCACACGAAGTATCGTTCATCCGGGTTATATAGTTTAAGAACTTTTCCAAGCATAAGCCTTAGATTGGCAAGAGAATCATAAACCACTTTCTTATCACGGTCAGCTACGAATAGGAGCAAATCCCCTTCTTTAAGGTTGAATCTCTCTTTCAGGACTGTAAGTTCTTCATCTTTAATGAATTTGGATATACCCCCGCTTAACTTTCCCCCTTCATATTTGACCCAAGCTAATCCCTTTGCTCCATAGGGTTCTATCTTTTTCTGTAGCTCCTCTATGTTCTTTCTGCTGAACTCGCTTGCTTTCCCTTCTACGCATATCCCTGCGACTTTCCCCCCTTCATTCGCAGAACCACTAAACACTTTGAAATCAGATTTGGATGCGAGGTCTGTTATATCTTTAAGCTCCATTCCAAACCTCATATCAGGTTTATCATTGCCGAAACGCTCCATAGACTCAGCAAATGTGAGTCTGGGAAAAGGTATTTCAATTTCCATATTATAAATCTCTTTCATCATCTTATACATCATCTTTTCCTGATGCTCTATTATATCATTCATATCAACAAAGCTCATCTCTATGTCAAGCTGAACAAACTCATACTGTCTATCAAGTCTCAGGTCTTCATCACGATAACATCTTGCAAACTGGAAGTATCGGTCAAAGCCGGCTATCATAAGCAGTTGCTTCATAATCTGAGGTGATTGGGTTAATGCATAGAACTTGCCTTTGTTAATTCTGCTAGGTACGAGGAAGTCCCTTGCTCCTTCTGGAGTTGATTTAAACAGGGTTGGTGTATCGATATCAATAAAGCCGTTATCATATAAGTAATTCCTTATTAATTGGGTAATCCTACTCTTCATAATCAGATTATCCCTCATCACATCTCTTCTTAAGTCTATATATCTATATTTAAGTCTTAATTCTTCAGATGCATTGCTTTTATGCTCTTCAACGGAGAATGGAGGAACTTCTGATTTGCTAAACATCTCAATGTCATTCGCTCTTATTTCGATTTGCCCAGTTGACAGCTGGTTGTTTGGGTTTTCCCTTTCTACTACATTGCCTTTAACTGCAATAACATCTTCGCTTCTTAGACTGGATGCTTCAACATGTAGCTTCTGGTTCTCTTCTGGATTCAGCACAATCTGGACAATACCACTGACATCACGCAAATCGATGAATATAAGTCCTCCCAAAAGTCTCTTTCGATGAACCCAACCGTTAACAGTTACTACCTCACCAATATGGCTTTTCCTTAACTCACCACACTTTATAGTCCGCTTTAGTCTCATGATACTTCCTCCATTAAGTTTCATTTTTCATAATGTCTATGACGATTAAAAATCACATTTTTACTAAGAATTGATTTTGAATTATGTTATAAAAAAGATATTCTTGTTATTTATAATGTCAAAAAAACAGTAAACTTTTTCATAACATACATTTTATGAATAATATAGTAGGTGTTTACAATAAATATGCTTTATATTAACTTTTCTACAATGAATTTTAGATATAAGGAGAATAAATGCCTGATTTTAGAGATAGATTAAAAAACTTAATGAAAACCATAACAGGGAAGGTCAAAGAAGAAACTGACAGATGGGAACTAATTCGGATTAAACTACCGTATGATGATTTGCCTAAACCACTAAAAGGTCTACACATAGTCCACATATCCGACCTACATTGCGGTCCATTCCTTAGTCTGGATAGATTGAAATTCTTCACCAGAATAGCTAACCAGCAACAACCTGACCTGATTTTCGTCACTGGAGATATGCTACACGAATCATCGGATGATTTACCAATCGTCATAGAAGGTCTAAAGACACTTAAAGCTAAAAATGGTGTTTACTCAATCCTGGGTAACCATGATCATTATGATGATTATACAAAAGTAGTAGAAGCATTCAAGGAAGCGGGACTTAATCTATTAGTTGAGGAAACCGAAGTGATAGAAATAAATGGGGAGAGGATTAATATCATAGGTATAGACTATCCTATAGTGGGCAGACCAGTCTTATTCAACTATTACGACCAAATTGTCCGTGCTAAGCAAGGCTCAAACCCTGATGCCTTCAATATACTACTTGCTCATAATCCTGATGCATTCCCCTCAGCGGCAAGATTAGGCATAGAGCTGACTCTATCCGGACATACCCATGGAGGTCAATTCATCATGGGGGAAGTTGAGCTATTCGGTAAGAAGATGATACTCGCTCCTATCCGTGTATTCCATGAATATGTAAAAGGGCATTATAGGATTGATAAGTCCCATCTCTATGTAAACAAAGGATTAGGACACTGGTTCCCTATTAGGATTAATTGCCCGTCTGAGGTTACATCAATAAAGTTATCTTGAGGTATGGTTAATATTACTACTCCGTGTTTTGTGCTCTGAGATTTTCTACAACATATAGCTTGGCTTTAGAATAAATGGATTTTTCATATAGGTATAGATTGTCTGCGATATTAATGTTTAGATATATACCTTGTGCTTCGTACGACTGGTCTATGCTGATTAGTTCATCATTCTCGATATCTTTAAATTCCTTAAACAAATCCAACAACTTATCTTTATGTTCCTTTGATGGAACAAAAGAACTGAAACCGAACAATATACCTTCATAGAAGTATAACTCCGCCGGTTCCCATTTAGAATTGGCTAAACCATTTCCTATATCGGGGAAATCCAGGTTGTAAATCTCAATCTTAGTCAATATCTCATCTAATGGATTTTCCGGAGAAAACCTATCTGATGATATATAGTCTATAATCTCTTTTTTCAAAGTTGAATCCTTTGAGACATTCTGGAGGAATATAAGAATTTCTCCACTGTCCATAGTACTTTCCTGTATCGTTATACTTTGTTTCCGAAGAATTGATTTTACGCTATCTGTCTTTTCTCCAAAGTCAATTCCATTTATAATATGGGATAGAATTCCCTCTTCTTTATTAGCTGATTCCTTGCCACAACTTAAAATAAAAGAAACAATGAAAATAATAAATATGGTAATAAAAATCTTTCCAGGTTTCATAAAAAGAAATCCTTTTCTATAATACTTTTCTATATAATAATAAAAAATCAAACATTTTGTATAAGATTTATTAAACTTAGAATTGATTCATTAAGTCTTAGGTCAATTTTGTGTTCTCTACCCTTTTCTACTATATACCCGGTTATAGCATCAATTTCTGTTTCCCGATTATTCTCGATATCCTGTAACATAGAGCTTTTATTATCTGCTGTTTTTTTGATTACATCATAAACCTGGTCAATATATTGTTGTTTATCAGCTTTAATTCCTTCTTTTTCTGCTACATTGACTATCTCATTACAGATATCATTAACCATATTTGAGTATTCATAAGATTTTAGTAAACTTCCATTATTCTTTCTTATAATAGCGGTTATGGGATTTATACAAGCATTAACGGCCAGCTTCACCCACATTTCATTCTTAATATCATCTGATAATTCCAGATTAATTCCAGAGCTGGAAAAGATATCTCCAACCATTTTCAGTAAACCTTTCTTTCTATAATCAATCCGTTGATGATACACACCTAATTTAATCTTACCTTCTCCTGCTAAATTAATTTTACAGTCATCAATCTTAACTATGCCGTATGTATTGATACCACCAAGTAAATGATTTATACCTAATTTTTTGATGATTTCTTCTTGGTAACCCATCCCATTCATCAGACTTATGACTTTAGATTTAGGTATAGTTTTCTCTGATAAAGTATCAAGAAGCTGTTTCAGCTGGGTGGTTTTCACACAGAATATAACAATATCGCTATCCAGTGGTAAATCTCGTGTTAATATAGGCTTAATCCGTTTATATATAATCGATTCATCATGCTTATATAGTCTAATACCATGTTGGTTAATATTTTCGATAGCATTAGTCCGTCTACAGGCAAGCCAGACACTGATATTATTCACTTCGGATAAGAAGCCTGCCAGGAACATCCCCACAGCTCCATTTCCTATAACTGCTACCTTAGTCTCTTTAATCAAAAGTTGCTTCCTATTACGAAATGGTTACGCTTTTTCTAATATTTGTATAAAAGCTTTCATATAAGCGGGTAAGTCTGGTGGTTTTCGACTAGAGATGAGGTTACCATCTACGACCACCTTCTCATCAACCCATTCTCCACCAGCATTGACCATGTCATCTTTAATCCCAAGAGTACTTGTAACTTTTTTACCCTTTATTATATCTGCAGATATGAGAACCAAACCAGCATGACATATCTCACCGATAGGTTTATTCTGATTGTTCATCTTCTGGACTATCTTAATCACAGAAGGGAATCTCCTCATCTTATCGGGAGCCCATCCACCCGGTACTAATAAGGCATCATATTCCTCAGGTTTAACCTCACCATAGGTTAAGTCTGATTTAGCCGGAACTCCATGTTTGCCGATATAGGTATAGTTGGCTTTTTCCCCTACAATATGGACAGTGACGCCTGCTTCTCGTAGTCTTAGTACTGGGTACCATAGTTCAAGGTCTTCAAATTGCTCATGGATTAGATTTATAGCTTTACATTTGTTTAATTGCATAATGATAATCCTTCCTAAAAATTGCGTTCTGTCTAAATTCTAATAAAAATGGAGTTAAAATTAAATATCATAGGAATAATAATTAATAATCAATTAAGTATAGTATCCTTATCAAAAACAATCATACCTGAATCATCAAATAGATTAGAGATATTCTGTGTGATATGGTATGTTTTTATGATACGATATTTGCCTTCAATTTTGCCTGTATTCTTATCGAAAAGGCATTGAACGAGTAAATTTCCTTTTTTGATATTGTCCACATTTTTAACCAGTTTAAAGACTAGATTATTAGAGTTCTTCATTAAGATAGGAAGAAGGTTATCATTACTAATTAATTTGTCTTTATATTTTAGGAACCATTTTTTGATTTGATTATAGTCTAATTCCTCAACTACAGTATGAAGGGAAGATTTCCCCACCATAGAAAAAGAAATAACAATAATAGAAATGAGTATAATCGAGAAAAAAATAATAAAGAATAACATTTATTTTTTCTCCGTTTTTTATTATAATTAATATAATTATTTTATATTTTGTATATTTTTAATTTTACAACGCAATTTTAAAATTAACAAATTGTCTTATTTCAATACACTCTTGGAGTATAATAAGACAATAAATACAGAACCATTTTTTTATAATATTTGTAAATCTTGTTGCTATAGATAATATT
>CAYUUC010000045.1:0-18667 GCA_964447635.1 uncultured Spirochaetia bacterium | reverse complement strand
CTAATTTTTATTTTCGCATGTACAAAGCCAGATGATACAACATATACCGTTACTTATAATGGTAATGGTAATGACGGCGGACAAGTTCCTGTTGACGAAAATGAATACCTGGAAGGTGAAGTAGTATCAATATTTGGAAATCCCGGTAATCTGGAGAAGACAGGTTATAACTTTGTTGGATGGAATACTCAACCTAATGGTGGTGGTGATTCCTACTCTAGAGGTAATACTTTAATTATGGGTACATCTAATGTAACATTATATGCTATGTGGAAAGCGGATATCACTTATTCTGTAACATACAATGGCAACGGTAACGATGATGGGGAAGTCCCTTCAGATAGTAATGAATACCTGGAAGGTGATACTGTAACGGTTTTAGGTAATATATCGAACCTGGAAAAGACAGGTTATTCCTTTGCTGGATGGAATACCAAAGATGATGCCAGTGGTGATGCCTACAATGAAGGCGATACCTTTATTATGGGTAATATGGACGTAACACTGTATGCTATGTGGAGTGCTGAACCTACATATAAAGTTTTCTACAACGATAACTTAAGCGAAGGTGGAGAAGTCCCAATCGACCAAAATGAATATCTGGAAGGTGATACCGTAACTGTTTTAGGAAATGTTGGCAATCTTTATAAACCAGGTTATGAGTTCGGTGGATGGAGCAACGACAAACATGAGGGATATGGTGATACCTATCAAAGAGGTGATACATTCATTATGGGTAGTGAGAATGTAAATCTATATGCTATATGGAGTACTAATCCTACTTATTCGGTAATCTACGATGGAAATGGTAATGACAGTGGCGATGTGCCGGTAGATGATAATATCTATTATCAAGGTGATAATGTTACTGTATTGAACAATTCAGGAAACCTGGCTAAATCAGGTCATACCTTTATAGGATGGAATACACAAGAGGATGGAAATGGTGATTCTTACGGTGAATACGAGACTTTTACCATGGGTGATGAGGATATAACCCTATATGCTAAATGGTCAGCACTACCTGTTTATACTGTAGCTTTTGACTCTCAAGGCGGTAGCTCTGTTGGAACGCAATACATCATAGAAGGCGGATTGGTCAGCGAACCTTCTAACCCGACTAAAGAAGGATACAGCTTCGATGGTTGGTTCAATAGCTCTGACCCATGGGATTTTGCTAATGATACTGTCAACTCCGATATGACCCTCACCGCTCAATGGACTATAAACTCATACACAGTAACTTTCGATTCTCAAGGTGGAAATGCGGTAGACCCACAAACAGTAAACTATGGCGGATTGGTCAGCGAACCTTCTAACCCGACTAAAGAAGGATACAGCTTCGATGGCTGGTTCAATGGCTCTGACCCATGGGATTTTGCTAATGATACTGTCAGCTCCGATATGACCCTCACCGCTCAGTGGACGATTAACTCATATACAGTAACCTTCGATTCTCAAGGTGGAAGTGCGGTAGACCCACAGACAGTAAACCATGGCGGATTGGTCAGCGAACCTTCTGAGCCAACTAAAGAAGGATACACTTTTGTCGGTTGGTTTAACGGAATCGAAAGTTGGGACTTTGCTAATGATACAGTTACCTCAGATGTGACCCTTTCAGCTCAGTGGTCTATAAACTCATACACAGTAACCTTCGACTCTCAGGGTGGAAGTGCGATAGACCCACAGACAGTAAACTATGGCGGATTGGTCAGCGAACCTTCATATCCTACAAAAACCGGCTTTATCTTTGGTGGCTGGTATAAAGAAATCGAGATAACCAATGCATGGGATTTTGATAATGATACAGTTACCTCAGATGTGACCCTGTTTGCTAAATGGGATGTAGCGATGGAAGCGAATGATGATCTGCTTGCTAACTCAGAATGGGATTTCTACGAGGATAGAGATGTTTCCTTCTCTGTAACCGATTTAACTGGTAATGACAACAATTTCATCAATCCTGGCGGACAGATAGAAGTTATCTCAGTGGATAATGCTGTTAACGGAACTATAACATTAAATGGAACAACCTTGACCTTCAGAGCTGATGTTGGAACAGTGGGAAGCTCAGCCAGCTTCACTTATGTTGCTAGAGTAACCCATGAAAGCGTCAACTATGAGGATACTGCTACGGTAACGATTGAAGAGATAGTCTCTCCTCCAGCAGTAGTAGCAGTCAATGATGGCCCTTACTCTATGAACCAGTCGGCTGAGATGGTTTTAGCAACCACAGACCTACTGGCTAATGATGAAGGTGAAGACGGAACTAACAACAACCTTCAGTTCTTACAGATAGTAGCGGGTAGCGAGGTCAATTTATCCGTAACCAATAATAGTGGTAATCTTACAATAACATCAACCGGACCTGCTTATACTGCCGCTCAGTTCCAATACGAGATAGAAGACACTACTCATGGTCAAACAGCTATCGGAACAGTGTTCTTTGATATAGGTCCTTTACCTCCGATTGAATCATATGTCTTCGTAGATACGAACGATTTTGACGACTTCAAGGCTAACAATGTTCCTGCGACCTTCGAAGATATATTCAACAACTGGGGCAGATTCGATGGTGGTTTAGTCTTCGCTAACAAGGCGGAAGCAGACGCTGCCGGCTCATCATCAGCCAGCTGGGAACTGATCGATGCTGGAACAGACGATGAAAGAGTACGAATGCCGTTGAATGTAGACCCTTATAACGGATTCTTTAGCGACGAAGAACTGGAGAACTACACATTCGAAGCTACGCTATACTCGAATGATAACGACAATGATTCCATATCCTTAATCATAGCCTACGCAGAAGATGGCGGAGAGCCTTATGCCCTTAGTGCTGTAAGGACAGGAACAGGAGCTACTCCTGAAATTGGTTGGGGAGTAATAGAAGGTAAAACAGAGAACTCTATAGATTATAATGATAACTCCTCAACAATCATCGAAAGTATATCCCTACCTGGACAGAGAGATGGTTGGGATGGATACTACAGCAGAGTTAAAGTAGAGAGAACCGGTGATACAGTTAAGACCTGGACGACTGACTTTGCTTCTACCCGTTCCGGTGCTTTAAGTTTACCATATCTGCCTGAATCATTGATTGAGATTGACCTGTCTAGTGATCCAAGGTTCACTAAGTATCAGGGTGCTAAGCCTTACGGTTATGGGACATTCAGTCAACCTAACTCCACATACTTTGATGTTGTGTTCACTGGTGGATTGGATACAGAAACAGTTATACTATTGACCAACGGTGTGGATACAGACTCTGATAGCATTATAGATAGATGGACTGGTAGTGAAGTATGGAAGTATGATGGTAGCCAATGGGTTCTTCAATCAGGATTAAGTGTACAGGATGAATTAGGTTATCCTCGTGAAGTAACATTCCCTGATGGACAAAGCTATTTCATAACTGAAAACTATATAGATTTAGTGATAGACTAACATAATTGACATAGATTAGTGAAAGACTAACTCAATTAACATAAAATAGTGGTCGCTGAATGGTGATCTATTCCCCCAGATACTTAACAGTGACCACTTTCCCATCAAAACCGATTAATCAAGATCCCCCCAAATTTACTTTTTATATTCAAGCCTGAATTATTAATGTATTCTAATATTATATAAAATAAATAAGCAATATATAATTTCACTTATACCGAATCGATATTTATATTTTAACTTTGTTTGAAAATAAATTAGAGGTATCATTTAATGTCTAAATACATATTCGTAACAGGAGGAGTTTGTTCATCTCTCGGTAAGGGGATAACCGCAGCGTCTCTTGGTTGTTTGCTGAAGCATAGAGGTTTAAAGATTGCGTTAATGAAGATTGATCCTTATCTGAATGTAGACCCTGGAACCATGTCTCCATACCAACATGGGGAAGTCTTCGTAACCGATGACGGGGCGGAGACCGACTTAGACCTGGGCAACTATGAGAGGTTTACCTCAACCCTTGTAACTCGTGACCATAGCGTAACAACCGGTCAGATATACTTTACCGTAATAGAGAGGGAAAGACGGGGCGACTACTTAGGTTCTACGGTTCAGGTTATACCACATATCACCGATGAGATAAAAAGGCGTATTCGTAAGGTGAGTAAAATATCACAAGCAGATATTGTCATAGTGGAGATTGGCGGAACTGTGGGTGACATAGAAAGTATTCCTTTCCTAGAAGCCATAAGACAGTTCCCCCTTGATGTAGGCAGGGAGAATGTTCTTTACTTGCATGTGACACTCATCCCCGTAGTCAGCACCGCTGGCGAAGCTAAGACCAAACCGACCCAGCACAGCGTGAAAGAACTGCGGGAATTAGGTATCCAGCCGGATATGCTCTTATGCAGAACGCAGGTGGATTTGGATAATGATATGGTTAGGAAGATAGCCTTATTCAGTAATGTATTGGAAGAGGCGGTCATCGAAGGGAAGGATGTCAAAGGCTCTATCTATCAGGTACCGATACAATACTCGAAGAAAGGCTTAGATAAGATAGTGATTAAGAAATTAAATCTGACTGAAGCTACCGAAATGAAGATGGACGATTGGAATGAAATTGTCGAAATCACCAAAAACCCCCAACACATAACCAGAATCGCAGTCGTAGGGAAGTATACCGAATTACCAGACGCTTATAAAAGTGTATATGAAGCCATCAACCATGGAGCTATCGGGAATAAGGGGAGTGTAAAAATCTTAAAGATACTATCAGAAGATTTGACTGAAGACAATGTGGAAGTGAAGTTAAAGGGCATCGATGGAATGGTTGTGCCGGGTGGTTTCGGTGAGAGAGGCATAGAAGGTAAGGTAGCCGCTTTGAAGTATACCAGGGAGAATAGGATACCCTCGTTCGGATTATGCCTGGGAATGCAGTGTATGGTTATCGAATTTGCTAGAAATGTCTGTGGGTTGATAGAAGCGAACTCAACCGAATTCGATAAGAAGACTAAGTACCCTGTTATCAGCTTGTTAGAAGAACAGAAAGGCATTAAGGATATGGGCGGAACCATGAGATTAGGCTCGAGTGAAACTGTTCTAATTAAGAAAACGAGAGCTTATGATATTTATAAAAAGAAAATCATCTCGGAAAGACACCGTCATAGATATGAGTTTAACGGTGAGTACAAAAAGGTTATGGAGACTCATGGTCTTGAGATAGGCGGTATATCGGCAGAGAAAGGACTAGTGGAGATTACATCCCTGAAAGACCATCCATGGTACCTTGGGGTGCAATATCATCCAGAATTCCAATCCAAGCCGACAGACCCCCATCCATTATTCAAAGACTTCATGAGAGCAGCTTTTGAATACTCAAAATCACAAGAAGTCCTGCTTGCTGGTAGAAACAGTGATAAAACATAAATGAAGGCTTTGTTAAATAATTTGTATTAAAATTTGGTGAAAATTGAGTATAATATTATATTATACATTCGACTATCAATCGAAAGGTTAGGAATCAATTTCAAAATAGAAAGAAGGTAGAATAATGGCTAAAAAAAGTAAAGACGTAAGACAGATTATAACACTCGAATGCACTTCCTGTAAAGATAATGGTAAACCTGGGGTAGATAGATATTCTACTACAAAGAATAGGAGGAATACAACAGGAAGACTCGAGCTTAAAAAATACTGTAGACACGAAAGAAAACATACCACATTTAAAGAGATAAAATAATAAACCACTTAGACCCCTCATGGATAACGATAATAGTCTATCTAAGAAAGAGTTTGGCGATTATCAAACCCCGCTTGAACTAAGCGATAAAATATATAAATTGCTATTAAGAACAGGTATAGACCCGGATGTCGTTATCGAACCAACCTGTGGGAAAGGCTCTTTCCTCATCTCCGCTTTGAATAATCTATCCAATCTGAGCAATCTAATCGGTATTGAAATAAACCAAACGTATTACCTTAAGACATTAGAAGATGTATTAAAATATTACATTTCCAATCCTGTAGAAGATAAAACCATATCAATAGAGATAATCAACAAAGATATTTTTTACTATGATTTAGGAAGGATAATCCGTTCTATTCAATATAAAAGCGATGTCTGTATCATAGGGAATCCACCATGGGTAACGAATTCCTACCTCTCACTTATCCAGTCGGACAATCTTCCTGCTAAATATAATTTCAAGAACCATTCGGGACTCGATGCATTAACCGGCAAGAGTAACTTTGATATAAGCGAGACTGTAGCACTTCTATGCCTCGATGTGCTTCATTCATTAAGAAGGATGAATGCTGGCAGACTCTTCTTAGCCTTCCTATTGAAAGATACAGTAGTAAAGAATATCGTCTATGACTTGTCTAATGGCCATTACCACCTTAAATGGATGAAGGCATACTCGATAGACGCTAAAGCCCAATTTAATGCCAATGCTCAGGCATCCCTTTTTCTATGTGAAGTAGGCAATATCGATGAGAGGTCATATACTTGCGAAGTCTACCGGTCTATTGAGGAAAGTAAGAACCCTGTAAAGACTTTCGGGTGGGATGATGAGAGATTCGTATCTGATGTAAATACCTATCAAAAGGTAAAGCAATATGACGGTTTATGCCCATTCCAGTGGAGACAAGGCATCAAGCACGACTGTGCGAAGGTTATGGTCTTAAAGCCGGAGGGGGAAGGATATACCAATGGTTTGGGTGAAAACGTCCATATCGAAGAAACGCACTGCTATCCACTGGTTAAGGGGTCAGAGCTTAAGCAATCGATAATAGATAAGGTCAATAAGTATCTAATCGTAACACAAGAAAGAATAGGTCAGGATACCAGCCATATAAAGCATTCCTCACCCCGTCTCTATCATTACCTTGAATCTCACCGATACGCCTTTGATAGGCGTAGGTCACGGATTTATAATGATAAGCCTGCTTATTCCATCTTCGGAGTAGGGGATTATACCTTCAAGCGGTATAAGGTGGGGATATCGGGTTTTGGTAAAGAGCCTCGATTCTCGCTTATATTACCCTGCGGTGGTAAGCCGGTTGTATTGGATGATACCAGCTACTTTTTGGGATTCGATGAACTTCACGAAGCGGTATATGCCTGGTTTCTATTAAACTCTGATGAGGTGAGGGATTTACTATCTTCGATAGTTTTTGTTAACGGAAAGCGTCCTTTTACCAAAAGCATTCTGATGCGTATAGACCTGCCTGCTATAGGTAATAATCACATCTTTCCCCGTGTTAAAGATAGATTAGCTGGGTTATATCCAATATCTACTAACAATTTGAATGAAGAACAATGGGAATCGTTTATTAAGAAGATAAATGACTAATTATATTCCTGAAAAAAGATAATGCATCAAATATTAAAACTCAATCATGTTGGCATGATTATTGATACAATATTAACCATCCAGAAAGATACCATTGATGGATAATGGATATCTAATATCCTTATGACTATTCATATAATAATGGAGAAATTCCTTTATGAATAAGAGATTGATGATTATAACACTGTTTATACTTCTTATTAGTATATCATTATGCGAAGATAGAGAAGCTGATATCAATAGCAAGTCCATGACTGAAGAGATAAAGCAGATAGCCAGTGAAGTCAATTCTACACTGGTGACTATGAGAAAGAAGTCGAAAGAGCTGGGTGAGTATGCGGAATATATTTACAAAAATAGTGACGAGTATGAAATATCATTGGAAGGTTTTGAGACTGAATATGCTTTCTTTGATAATATAGTATTGTATAAACCGGAGGATGATGGTGGCAGTGCTTACTTCTATTCCGGTTATCAACCGGTTGGAGTAAATGAAAAGGAGAAAGTCAGACTTCTTGAGAACTTTGAACCAAAGCTCAAGTCTATACAGGAAGAATATCCATCATATATCGTCCAGACATATATAAACACTTATGACTCCCTTAACATCATTTATCCATATTTTGATGTAATCCCACAATATGCCCCCAATATAAATATCCCTGATTATAACTTCTATTATGAAGCAGACCAGGAGCACAATCCATCCAGAGAACCGGTCTGGGTGGAAGAGCCTTATATAGATCCGGCTGGTAAAGGATGGATGGTTTCTATTATCTCACCTATATATAATGGAGACTTCCTGGAAGGAGTAGTGGGATTGGATATAACGATATCTACACTGAATAAAATATTTCTGAAAGGTTCCGGTAAAAAGTTGATGATTGTGGATGATGAGAGTTTACCTATTGCGATAAATAAGGAATGTGCTGATGCTTTACAATTGAAGCAACTTAAAGAGCATAACTACCTGGAAAGCATAATGATGGACAAATTCCGTTCTGAGGATATAAAGCTTTCTAATAATGAATCAGCCGGTATTCGTGAATTAGCACGGAGACTCAATGATGAAATTGACTTCCATATAGAGATAGATGAAACTATGTTCCATATTTTAATAGCATCCATACCGGAATTGGATTGGAAATTAGTTTATATAGAGTAAGACAAGAAGAGGTGTTCTGGTAAATGGATAACAAAAAGAAGGTCTTTATAGGTTTTGCTATTATAGCATTGGTTGCGATTGTACTTGAAGGACTTGGTTTTTACTTCACCGAGAAAGTGAGTGAAAGAACCATCCACATAGCAGATAAGATGTACCAGAATAGCAGTAAGACCCAGCATGCGGGTATCCTTATTATGAATATCCACCTGGATATATGGGATGCAATGCTTTTCGAACCAACAGATCGATCCAGACTGATAAACAACTTAGATAACCAAGGAATTGAGTATTATCAGATTATGGACTTCCTCATCGATAAAAATCCAACCAAAGAGAGCAAAATAATCGAACTTAAAGATAATTTTAAGTCTTATTATATGTTCGGAAAAAGGATTCTTGATTATCCCGACCTTAAAACCTTCTATGAAAGACCGGATACCATATCCAGATTCAACTTCTACAAAAGGGAGCTAATAGATAGTCTGGATAGCTTCACCAGGAATATGGAACAAGAATTGAGCGAAAGTTTAAAAGCTAACCATGACTTCTCTCGTTATGTTGGTTTGCTTAAAGGCATCTCGACCAGTTTAGAGCTAATCATCACTCTGATTATCATCATTTATGTATTGAATACCACCATCAAACCGATAAAGTTGCTCAAAGAGCGTTTAGCACTATCCTTGAAAGGTAGCGAACTTGGAACATGGGATTGGGATATACAGTCCGGGAAACTTATCCTCGATGAACAATGTATGCATTTATATGGTTATGATGATAAATGCATTGAAGAAGTAGAACATACATTCCGTTTCTGGCGCGATAGAATTCATCCGGAGGATATAGACTTTATCGAGGAAAAGCTACAGAAGCATTTCAATAAAGAAGACCCGGTTTTCGAGATGCAACATAGAATCATAACCAAGTCTGGCTCTTATAAATGGGTAATGAATACAGCTAAGGTAGTAGAGAGAGATAAAGACAACAAACCTGTAAGGATGGTAGGAACACATAAAGACATAACAGAGAAGAAGAAGATGGAAGACATTATCCAGCAGAAGACAGAAAACCTCGCCAATGCCCTTATCGAAATGAAAAAAGCGAAGGAGCAGGCTGACCACTCCAACCAGCTTAAGTCACAGTTCCTTGCTTCTATGTCTCATGAGTTGAGGACTCCATTAAACATCATCATTGGTTATTCCGAGGAGCTTCTACAAGAGAACATAGTTGGACATATAACTGGATTTAATCCTGGTAAATACGATAGACTGGCTTGTCAGGAGCATATACAGAAGATGACACAAGACCTTTCAGAATTCGGCTCATATATACATAAATCTGGTAAACACCTGCTGATGCTGATAAACGATATACTTGACCTTTCCAAGATAGAAGCCGGGAAGCTGGCTCTTAACTTATCCTATTTTAATATAGAATCTGTAATAATCAACCTTAAGAACATGTTCCATAAGATGTTGAGCGATAAGAATTTGAATTTCATCATTGACCTAGATTATACAATAGAAGAATACTGGGGAGATGAAGACCGGATAACTCAAATTCTAATCAACCTATTATCCAACGCTATTAAGTTTACCCAAAGGAGCGGTAACATCGAGTTGAAAACAGAAAGGCAGGATAATATGATATTATTTAGTATAACTGACGACGGATTGGGTATAGATAAAGAAAAACAAGAAATAATATTCGATAGATTCCGTCAGGTTGACGGAACAGACCGTAGGAAGTATGGAGGAACCGGTCTGGGTTTAGCAATAAGTAAAAACCTTGTCGAGATGCATTCCGGCAAGATATGGGTAGAGAGTGAAGTCGGTATAGGAAGCACTTTCTACTTCACTATTCCAACAAAAATGGAGGAAAAGGAAAAAAATGGAAAAAGTGCACAAAATACTCTGTATAGAGGATGACCCCGTTAACGCTAAATTGGTCAAGGTTAAACTGGGTAAGAAGTATGGTTATGAGAATATACTGCTGGCTAATAGTGGAAAAGATGGCATAGAAGCTTTTAAAAGGGAAAAACCATCTGTAGTTCTACTAGATATAATGATGCCTGAGATGGATGGTTATGAGGTTATAGATGTTTTGAGAGAGCTTTTCAGAGAGCTTGACGAATATGTACCCGTTATCTTCCTTACTGCTAAAGCGGGAAAGGATGATGAAATAACCGGATTTGCCAAAGGTGCAGCCGCATACATAACCAAACCTTTCGATACTGAAATGTTGACCGCTGTTGTAGATTCAAAGATTAAGATAAAAATGTTGCAGGATGAACTTAAACAGATGCAAAAGAGATATCAGGCTATAATCGCCCATGATATACGTTCACCAGCAGGAGCTGTGGATATGACCGTTCAATCCCTTCTAATGAGGCTTAACAAATTCTTTGATAAAGATAGATTATCAACTCTGGATAATGATGGCATAAAGAGTGTGAGAGCAAGAATTGAAAAATCACTCAATAATATAAGAGTACTAACTCGTCATCAACTTTCCCTGGTAGATAATATCCTCGACTTTACCAAACTCACCACCGGTTCTATACAGCTACAAGGTCAGGTGATGAAGTTCTCCGAAGTGGTAAACTCGGCGCTACAGATACTGAGTATCCTATCAGAAAACAAAAACATCAAGATAAACCTGGAAAACAATAGCCAGATGATGCTCAAACTGGATGAAATGGCATTATATCAGATAATGAATAACCTTATCAGCAATGCTATAAAGTTCACAGAACCGGGAGGGGAAATTACCATTAGGACTGAAGATGGTGATAGGTGTGTCCGGTTCTCGGTATCGGATACGGGTAGAGGAATAGATAAGGAGATGATGGAAAAGCTGTTTAAACCATTCGCTAGCGGTAATATACCCGGTTCTAAAACTGGTCTGGGACTTTATATAACTAAGAACCTTATCGAATCTCATAACGGTTCAATCAGTGTAGAAAGCGAGCTTGGTGTAGGAACCACTTTCAGAGCAGAACTCCGCCCTGTAGGGAATAAAGTAGAAGCGATGAAGATAGCTTAAGTCTTCATTCGATAAAATTAACGAAACCCCCATACCGATTAAAATTTGATTAAACATTAGTCATTGATATGTCAAAGACCATTCCGAATGTTTATAAGTTGGCATGATTCTTGATGATAAGTATATGATTATTTAATTATATCCAAAACTATTTTTAGAGGTTAATAATGATTAACTATGATGAACTTTCTAAAAGTGAGAAAGAATTAAGCAATCTGGGAAAAGATTATATAGAGAAAAGCACAAAGCTTATAAAGGTCATCGATTATGCTTTGAGTACCTTTACTACAAGCTATTTTATAATATATAATACTTTAAATTTACTGAAGTCAGAAACAGACTATATATACTCTCATAACCTTGGTGATATAAAAGAAGTGAAGATAATATCATCTTCTTTAGAGCATGAGATTGTCAACCTTTATAGAACCACAAAGGAGATAAAGGTTAAACTCGGTTCCATAAAAGAACCAGGTATGCGACCCCATAATAAAGCTATGAGGGCTCATTCCGAACAGTATATACGGCTTCATGAAGCGATAAATTCTTTAATAGAGAATTTGATGGAAGAATCAGTGAAACCCTTGTTTGAATTAACTAAGAAATTTGACGAATTCTCATATATAAAACATACACCCAAGTCTTGGTTTGACCATTTTTACCAAGATATAGAACAGAGGCTAAAAGAAGCGATGAATATAATCAAAAATGTTATAAAGAATAATAAATTAGTAAATACTCACCTAGATAAATATCGTGAAAGTCTGAGGAAAGAACTGAAGATAAAAGACATACTGAAAGAGATATACAAGATAAAGCCTGTAGCATTAATGAGACCAGGACAAAGAATATGGGTAAAGGATATAAAAAGAGGTGATATGTTTATTAAACCATTATTTAAACAGAATTCCACCCTATTCAAAGAATCGTTCAATCCTTTTACTGATGAAGACCTTCAAACACTAAAAAAGCAGAAGATTATCTCTCTTTATATGCATAATAATATCCAAAACTCATTAAAGCCATGGGATTACGATATTGTTGTAGTAGATGATGATGAGATGATAACTGATTTAGTGAGTGATGAGCTTAAGCGTCTCCAATTCAATGTTAGGACATTTAATCAACCGGAGGAAGCATTGATATCTATATATGAAAAACGCCCCCATCTTATACTCCTGGATATAGAGATGCCTAAGATTAATGGTATAAATTTCTTAAAACAATTGTATAGTGATAAGTATGGTTTAATAAATGAGTTTATACCAGTAATTATGGTTACTAGCCAGAAGGATATAAGCTGGATTAGAAAAAGCGTTAGAATTGGGGCTAATGATTACTTGACCAAGCCTTTTACAATCGATGATTTAATAACAAAGATTACCTATCATCTATAAAGAAACTTATAATACAATTTTAATTTGGATTTTTTTGGAATTCACAGAAAATGATATATCTTTTATAATAAGGCATTATAATTAAGGAATTAGAATAATCTTTATAATATTCCACTTTTTTTTATTTTACAATGTGAAAAAAAACATTAATTTAAAGAGGTAATTATGAATTCTAGAAAAACCATATTTATTACTATTTTTATTTTATCTGTGATGGTAATAACAATGTTATATGGATGCGGAATCTTTGGTGGAGAGGAGTATAAAATAAAAGTCTTATGGTATCCTAACGAAGAAGATACCCGTGATTTAAGAAAAGCCCCCCAAAGACAAATTCCACTCACTACAACTGCCCCAGACCAGGAGAAAAAATTCCGAATAATGGAAGAAAACATGGGTAATTTCGATAGAATTATTGTAAGATTTAAACAATATTTCAGTGCAAGAGATGTGGATGTTAACAAAAACCCGGGGCATTCAAAGTTTGAACTATATGGGGATTATAAACCAATTACTCCAAGAAAATCAAAACTCAATTTTGGTGTGGTAACCCCTAAAAACATAGATAGCATAGACTGGCGGGAAGCCATAGAATACTATGACTCATTACCTGAAGTCCTATACGCTGAACCTGACTATTTCATTAGAACCACCGCAATAAGAACAAAATCTGAGAAAGGTTTTACACCTAATGACCCCAGATACGATGAACAGTGGCATTTCCATGTATTGAATATGGAAGAAGCATGGGCATTAGAAATGGGCGACCCTGGTGTTAAAGTTGCAGTTCTCGATACAGGTGTAGCTTATATGGATGACCCGGATAATCCTGATGACAACGGATTAGCCCCAGACCTGGTTGGAACCAGCTTCGATGTTGCAAACGCTTATGACTATGTTAATGGAGATGATGTTCCTTATGATGGTAATGGTCATGGAACTCATGTCACAGGAACTATTGCTCAAGCTACGAATAATGACCTTGGAGTAGCTGGTATGGCTCCTAATATAACCATACTCCCGGTTAAGGTTATTGCTGATGATGGATCGGGCGGTTCGGGAGACTATAATTCCAACTTAGCTGCTGGTATCGAAATGGCTGCCGATGCCGGTGCTCATATTATTAACATGAGCCTTAGGAGTGATGGTTATAGTGATACAGTGAAAGACGCTTGTGCTTATGCTTACAATGAAGGAGTTGCCGTGCTCGCTGCTAGCGGTAATGGCGACATGTGGGGGAATCCTTATGATTATGTAGGATGGCCTGCTGGTCATGATGGAGTTATTGCTGTCGGTTCTCTAGGACCTTCACTGGAATTGGCTTATTACTCTAACTATGGTCTTGGTACAAATGACCCTGACAACTATGGTCTAGACATTGTAGCACCTGGTGGAGACAAGTCAGACGCTGAAGAAGACGGAGTTTTACAGAATACACTAGGCGGATATGATTGGGGTAGTTATGATTGGACTTTCGATTACTATTTTTATCAAGGTACATCTATGGCAACACCACATGCTGTAGGTCTCGCCGCACTATTGAAATCGATGAATCCTGACTTAACTAATGATTTGATAGAACAGATAATGAAAGAAACAGCTGTTGATTTGGGTGATACTGGTGTGGATGAGTACTTCTCACATGGTATGATTAATCCAGTTCCTGCTTTACTCAGAGCTGATGAGCTAAATGTGGATAGAGTAGCTGATACATTCGAGGGAGTTGCTACGAAGGGTACTCCAGTCGACCATGATATATCAGTATTAAGAGGAGAAATCTCTGTTGAGATAATGGAAGGTGAAAACCTAATGATCCAGATTGTTTCTTCAAGCGATGAAGTGCTATTTACCGCAATTGATGAAAACTTCTCTCATGATGTAGGCTGGACTGCAGGTGATTTTACAGTAAGAGTATCTGTTGCTTCTGAATAATTAATAACAATTCTAATACATTTTACTAAATTCTATAGCAATTTTTTCTTTTTTTTATAATATATATAAATAAAAATCTATTTTATTCATATATATTATATATAGATATTGAGTGTAATGATCAAATTTAAAAATCAACTATTTAATAGTTGGGGTTGGGGCATCAACCTTCGGAGTAGACCTTGTAAGACCTGAATATCAGGCAAGGGTTGTTGATACCACGATTCAACCGTTGTGTTTCTTCAAGAAACCAACGAACTTTAGTCGTTGGAGTATGTCATAAAAATTTGATATTCAATTATAATAGAGCGTTTTACGGTGGATATACTGTAAAACGCTTTTTTACTTTCTAATATGTTATTAAATTTATAATAGTTAATAGGTCAAGGAGGTTTTATGAGAAATACATTTATTGCTTTTGCCTTAATCTTTATAGGATTTATAAGTCTGGGTTGTCAAGTCGTTAGTGGTTCTGGAGTACTCGAAACCAAAGTATATGATGTTTTAAAATTCACCAAGATTGAAGTTAACCAACCATTTGATATTAGCATCACTCATGCTGATGAACATAGCATCAGCATAACCGCCGATGATAATATCCATCAATACCTTGAAGTTCAGCTTGATGATGAAGAACTAAGTATAGACCTTGACCATGGAAGAAGCTATAATCACCCTTCAATCACTCTAAAAGCAGAGATAGCATTGCCTAACCTTTCTTTCCTTGAAGTTAATGGAGCATCTGAAATAGGCTTTGCCGGAGTGTATTCAGAGGACCTGTTGATACATGTAAATGGAGCATCGAAAATTATCGGTGATTTATTGGTGAATAATAACCTTAAACTTCAGTTGGATGGTGCTGTTAATATCAAACTGAAAGGTGTAGCCGGAGGAGACCTAAATCTAAACCTAAATGGCTAAGCTGATGCTAACTTGAGGAACTTTCGGGTAGATGATGCCGATATAAAACTCAATGGGGCTAGTAAGACCCAAATCTGGGCTATGGATAGCATATACGGGGAGATTAACGGAACATCACAACTCGTATATTATGGTGACCCGGAGATAAGGGTAGAGAAGAACGGTGTAACTGACTTTAAAAAAGGAGATTAGCATGATAATCAAATCCTATTTCTCAGAAACCATATATAAGCTCTTAAGACTACCAAAAAGCCGTCTTCAATACATATTGAACTGGTTATCTACCAGATATCTAGCTGTTATCTTCCTGAAGAGTAATCCGCAACAGAAAGCCTTGCTAGAGATGAATATGTCAGCTAGATTAGCTCGAATGGTTGGAGAGGAAACCCATATTAATCCTAGGGAGCTAAAGAAGCCTACTATCGTAAACATGGTTTTTAGTAAGTTAAACCGGGCAATAGGTTCGGGAGCTTATCCCAAAGATATGAAGGATATCTCATACAAAAGGAAAAGGCGGAATTGGCGTTAAATTCCCAACAGTTCAAACAACCCGAACAGTTTGGCTACTGTAACCGTCACCGCAACAGTGATTATCCATTTAAGGAAGACCGGCTTTATCTTTAGGATAGAACTTACACCGATAACCGCTCCTATTACATTACCTACACCAAGGAAAAGCCCTGCTATTAGTATTACCTGACCATTCAATATGAATATCAATAGAGCAAGGATAGTGTATATCAATACTATTAGCACCTTCAACGCATTAGCAGTAACCAGGTTAAAACCCATACCTACTACCAGCCCGGTCAGCAATAGGAAACCGACACCTGCTTGAATAAAGCCTCCATACATGCCTATTAATAGGAATACCGGGTAACGCCACCATTCCTCCCGTATATGCTCGCTTTCCTTCTCCCATTCTTTAGGCTTGAGGAATAGGGTAAGTAATACCAGAATCATTAGTATACCAACTACAATGTCGAATACTTCTTTGGAAAGCTGGGTTGCGATGATGGCACCGATGACTGCTCCAATCAGAGATGGTACCAACATGGCTAATATCCGCATTATGTTCTCTTTATCCCATTTTAAAGCCCGTTTACGGGAGAATCTCGCCACCCCCATTACATTCTGCATGAATATGGCTATGCGATTCGTGCCGTTAGCTACTGGAGATGGTAAACCCAGAAAGATGAGTAAGGGTATGGTCAGTAAAGAACCACCACCAGCTATGGTGTTGATGAAACCTGCAAATAGTCCGCCCAAAGTAAGGAGTAAAAGCTTCCATAAAGGGAATGTGAATATCATTATCTCAAAGAATTCCATGATGATAATCCTCACAAGCAGTCATTCAATACAACGGATGCTAATTTAAATCACTAGTACCCCTCTTCCTTGCATAAGTATAAAGGTAAGTTTAATCAAAGGTTAGAGTCATAATAAAGAGCTTATAAAAAAAGTTTGTAAATGGTCAAAAGTTATCCTCGGCTAATTCTTCATGTCCCATTTCTTTTAGGAATTCCTCACCTTCGTCTCTCTGACCGAGAGAAACGAATGTCTTATAAGCCAGAGATATGGTTCTTTCATCATCGGGCTCTTTCTCGAGTATCTGGAAGTATTTATCCAATGCATCTTCATACTTACCCTGGGTCTTATCTATACGAGCCAGTCCATACAGAGCGAATTTATTCCATTCCTTTTTCTGGACTTTGGAATAGTATTCATAAGCCTTATCAATCATACCCAGATTAAGGTAACAGTCACCGATACGTGTAAGAACTTTGGAGTCGTTATTGTCGATGTTTTCAAACTTGAGCCAATAGTCTAGTGATTCCTCATATCTCTTTAATCCTCTCAGTGAATCAGCCAGTCCAAAGATGGCGAATGGGTTTTTATCATCCACATCATACGCTTTTTCAAAGTAGTATAGTGCTTTTTCGAAATTGGCTCTTTTTCTGTATATATTTCCGATTATTGTGAGTATATTGATTAAACCTTCATTCTTTTCAACCAAGGTTTCGAAGTATGGTAAAGCCTTATCGAAATCTTTGTTTTTGTAATAGATATCGCCTAGACCCATAAGGGCGAACTTATAATTCTCTTCAGCTTCCAATGCTTTGTTATAGTATTCGGCGGCGTTGTCGTATTCCTCGAAATGTCTGTATATATCACCGATACGGGTTAAGATTGATGCATCATGAGGATGTAGGCTGATATACTTAAGCCATATTTTCAATGCTTCTTTCCTCTTTTTTAGTCCTCTATAAGCATCACCCAAACCGAGGAGAGCGAATTTGTTCTCCGGGTCAAATTCCAACACCTTACTATAATAGTCTATTGCTTTCTGGAATATCTTTTGTTTTCGATAGGTTTCACCCAATCCGACCAGGATATAGCTATTATCTTCTTGTATCTCTATACCAGCAAGGAATGCCTCTTCGGCTTTCTTATAATTATTTGACCTTAGGTAGTCATAACCTTTTTTAGATAGCTCTTTAACTTTATTCAAAGATACTATTTCTTTTGCTTCGTCCCAACTTGTACTCATTTTATTTTAATGCCTTTATTTTAAACTATAATAATAATTGTAAAATCATCTATACTTTTGCACTTTTTTCGGATTTATTATCAGTAAAAGGATTAAAAAAGTTCAGTTCTTTATTTAATCAGAAATTGTAACCCTGTCTCAGAACCGCACCCTTAAGGGTGCTGTTCTCTGAAAGAGTAAAATTTGCAAAAGTATAGAAATCATCTATCTTATTTAAAATTAATCAAATTAAACAGATTCATCAAATATAAAGAATAAAAAAAACAAATTATCTAGGCAATAAGCAAAATCCATTTAATCAGTTTTTTCTCATTAGTGAGCGGTATAATTTTTGCTTATGGTAGTTCTTTTTAGAAAAAGTTTT
>CAYUUC010000044.1:0-18693 GCA_964447635.1 uncultured Spirochaetia bacterium | reverse complement strand
TAATCTAAGCTAAATGTATTTTATTATTAAAAATCTTTTTGTATTATTTAACATTTTTATAGATATTAGTTATTATAAAATATTGATATACATAGAATTAAATAATCAGTAAATCTTAATTATAATCATGAGTAGTGTATAAAAATGAAACTTATCGATTTTAATATATTATTCAAAACTCTATTAATTTTACTATTTGTAATAATCTTTACTGGAAAAGCATTTCCTTTAGATAAAGATATTAATTTTAAGACTGTATTAGAGTTTGATTTAGAGAACTATGGAGCATTCCTTCAAGACAGCGAAGGATTTATATGGATAGGAACATCTGATGGATTGGTTAGGTATGACGCATATGATATGAAATTTTATAAATCCACCGATTATGACTTATCAAGCGATTCCATAACCTCGATAATTGAAGATGATGAAGGTTATTTATGGTTAGGAACATTCGAAGGTCTGAACCGTTTTGATAAAAAAACAGAGACTTTCACCGTGTATAAAAACAATCCTGAAAACCTGCATTCCCTTAGCCATAACTTTATCTGGTCTATAATACAGGATAGAGACGGTTATATCTGGATTGGAACAGGCGGAGGTGGGTTAAATCGATTAGATAAATCTACCGGACAGTTCAATCATTATCGATATCAAGGAAAAGACCCTTCCAGCATTAGGAGTGACAATGTTTTAGCTTTATATGAAGATAAAAAAGGTAATATATGGACAGGAACACCAAATGGTGTTAGTATAATGAATAAGGAATTAAACACTTTTATACAATTTCCGCAAAAGGCTAAACATTCAACATCGAATACATATCAAACCATATACGGAAAGCCCTTCTGTGAGGATAGAAAGGGTAATCTATGGATTGGGACTTATGGCGGGGGATTATTAAGATTTAATCCAGATACAGAATCCCTTACTCAGTTCAAGAATAATCCTAAGAACCCCAATAGCCTTTGTCATAATAGTATACATTCGATAACTGAAGATGAAAATGGAAGATTGTGGATAGGAACAGATGGTGGTGGGATATCTATATTGGATGAACATAGAAAAACCTTCAGCAACTATAATGTCCAGTCTAAACCTAGCCAATTAAGAGGTAACTATATAAGCAGTATTTATGAAGATAGAACTGGTATAATATGGATAGTTTATGATATGGGTGGGGTGGATAAATATGACAGGTTATTACCGAATTTTAATCTATATAAACCAATTTATGAATACGATATATTAGACCAAAATGATAATCTAAGTGGCGCTATGGAAAAAAAAGATGATGAACATATTTGGATAGGTACATATAAAGGTGGATTAAACTTATTTAATATTAATGATAAAATAATTATAACAGATAAAACCTATCCCAAATCAAAGTTAAATATAAATGATGATGATTATATAACTACTATATACAAGGATAAAACCAATGGAGATATATTATGGATAGGAACCAAAGAGGGAAATCTGCTATCCTTAAATAATGTTACAGGAGAAGTTATTCATGTTAATCTTAATTCCAAACGGAATACTTCACTTAAGAAAAGATATACAATTTGGAATATAACTCAGGATAAAGATGACCGGAATATACTTTGGATTGGTTCTGATGGTTATGGATTAATAAAGGTCAATAAAGATACAAAAGAGGTATCACCCTATAAATACTCCATGGAAAGCCAATCTATATATGTTTATTCGATTTATGATATATATGATGATGGAGAGGGTAATCTATGGTTAGCCACTATGGGAAAGGGTCTTCAGAGATTTGATAAAGATGGTTACGGCTTTTACTCTTATATATATGATGCTGAAAATCCGGCTAGTATTCCATCAAATGTTGTATGTGATATATATGTAGATGCATCAGGTTTATTTTGGGTAGGAACTCATGGGGGAGGGTTATCTCTATTCAGAAAATCTTCTGGGGATTTTGAGAGATATGAACAACCAACCAAAACCATACATAGTATACTAGAAGATAATAATGGCAATTTGTGGTTTAGTTGTGATAAAGGTATAGCGAACTTTAATCCCATAACCAAAGTTACTAATCTATATCATCGTATGGATGTGATAGATGGTATTACCTTTAATAGAGGCTCTAAACTAAGGATAGATGATGAAAGATTGGTTTTTGCTGGAGATAATGGACTTATCCATTTTTTACCAAATGATATTCCAACCAACCCCCATAAACCATATGTTAGTATTACCTCAATAAGAATAAACGGAAATAAAATAAACCATAAGATGAACGAATTGGATGATAATGATATAGAAATTGAACAAGGTTTTGATGAACTTAAATTTACTTTTACAGCATTAAATTATTCATTGCCTTCTAAAAATCGATATGCATATATGTTAAGGGGATTGGATAATGATTGGATATACTTGGACTCATCTAATAGAAATGTGGTTTATGATAATTTATCACAAGGTTTATATGAATTTCGGGTGAAAGCTTCTAATAATGATGGAATATGGAATGATGATGGTGATTCAGTAAAGATTCATGTAAAACCTGAAATCAATAAAGAGCAAAAAACTTTAATCCTCTCTGAGGAGCTTGACCAAAAGATAAGATTGGAGCATAATGAAAATTCCTTTTATATAAGGATCGAGGATACTGATTATTCTCTGATAGAGACTGAAAATAAGTACATGCTGGAAGGTTATGATACAGATTGGATTAAAGCAGGAAACCGGATTTTAGTTTATTATGAAGATATACCATCGGGTGAATATTTATTTAAGTATAAAAGGAATAATGTTCATGATACTAAACAATTAAGATTAATTGTGACTAAACCTGCAATACCATTTTGGAAAGATTGGAAGGTTTATGCTGTATTTTTCCCTACTTTAGCTATATTTTTAAGTATATTTTACATATTTATAAAAACTTTTCATATAAAAAATGATAAGACTAATAATCCATTAATAGAAAAAAAATCACTTGGTAATTCATATAAGAAATCAAATCTTAAAAAGACCCCTCATTCTATTCTCTTCCATAAGACCGATAGAAGTCAGATAGACTTGAATAAAGATGAAATGACTAATTTTTTTGAAAATAGTCATCCGGTAATTCTTATAGTAGATGATGAGCATTCGAATCAACAAGTTCTGAATAATTATTTTAAAACAGAAGGTTATAAAATCAACATTGCTGAAAGTGGTATAGAAGCTATCAATCAAATTGAGAATGGTTTAGTTCCTGATGTTATGATTTTGGATATAATGATGCCCAAGATGTCCGGTTATGCTGTATGTGAGGAGGTTAGGAAGAAATATTCAGCGAATGAATTACCCATATTGATGATAACTGCTAAAGGCGGTTCTGATGATGTGGTAAAAGGTTTGGAATATGGAGGTAATGATTATTTAATTAAACCGTTTAATAAGAATGAATTAAAGACAAGAGTTAAAACATTATTAAAATTAAAACAATCTAATAAGAAGTTAAAAGAACTGTATTATAATATGGAAAGTATAGTCAATGAAAGAACAAAGGAGCTTAACCTTGCTAATGATAATTTAATAAAGGAAATTCAAAAAAGAAAAAAGCAAGAAAAATTGGTCAAGATTAAAGCAAATAGAATTGAAATACTTAATAAGATTATTACGGCTGGTAATAATGCTACTAATATTGACCAATTTATATCTGATATACTGGATATTATCATTAATATGACTGATATAAAGGCTGGGAATGTTTATATAATAGATGATAACAGTAAAGATGCTTTATTAATAAGTCAAAAGAATCTTGACCTACATCTGGATGAAAGTTATTTGAAATTGGATATATATAAAAATCCTCAGAAGAAGATATTAATAGATGGCAAAAAAATATTCCTGGATGATTATACCAAAGTATTAAATAAAGATTATGGTAAGTCCGCATTGAAAGCTGCTTTATGCCTTCCAATAAGAACCAAAGAACATATAATCGGTCTTATGACTCTATTTAAATTAAAAAACCAAAATTTCAATTCAGATGAAGTTGATATCATAGAATCAGTAGCCAAAGAAGTGGCTAATATGATATATAAAATAAAGACCGAAAAAGCTCTATTGGAAAGTGAAAATAGATATAGAAGTGTAGTAGAAGATCAAACGGAACTAATAGTTAGATTTAAACCTGATTTGACTCTTTCTTTCGTAAATGGTGCTGTTTATCGGTATATGAAGGAAAAATTCAATAAATTTTTTAATTATGAATCATTATTAGAATTATGGAAAAAAATAGCACAAAAGTTCATTGATGAATTAAAGGTTATTACCCCTCAGAATCCCATTCTGATAAGGGAAGAACATCTCAATATAGATGGAGTTAAAATCTTTATGAGATGGACTAATAGGGGGATATTTAATAAAAAAGGAAAGATTATTGAATATCAATCTGTTGGTAGGGATATTACCGAAATTAAGAAATCTGAGGAAGCATTAAAAGAGAGTGAAATGAAATATCGTTCTCTATATGAAAATATGCTTAATGGTATGCTGTATTGTAAAATAATTAAAGATGACGAGGGGAATCCGGAAGATTTTATCTTTATTGATGCCAATGAAGCTTTTGAGAAGATAACAGGTTTTAAAAGAAAAGCTATTATAAATAGGAGGGGGAGTGATTTTAAAGACATTTTAAAAAGAGTAAGCATTGATATAATGGAAATAGCTATTGATGTTGCTTTATATGGTAAATCTGATAAATATGAGATTTACCATAGGGAACCTCATAATAAATGGTACTATGTTCATGCTTATTCCAATAAAAAAGGATATTTTGCTATTGTATTTGATGATATTTCAGACCGTAAAAGGATGGAGAAACAGCTTAAAGAAAGTGAAGCCCGATATCGAGCTGTAGTAGAAGACCAAACTGAATTAATCGCAAGATTTACTCCAGAAGGAGAAGTCATCTTTATTAATGAAGCATATTGTAATTTCTCTAATTTTAAAAAGGAAGAGTTAATAGGCACTAAACTCCCTGAAAAGATTTCTAAAGAAAAATTAGACAAATATAAACAGCAAATAGAAAAACTAACACCCGATAATCCTGTTTTAATAATCGAGGATAAATCACTCTTTGATGATTATAATTGGATTAGATGGAATGTTAGAGCTATTTTTGATGATAATAACCAAATTTATCAATACCTAACAGTGGGAAGGGATATAACCGAATTAAAAAAATCCGAAATAGCATTAAAGAAAAGCGAAAAGAAGTTTAAAGCTGTGTTTGAACATTCTCCAGCAGGTCTCTTAATCTTTGATAGTAACAATAATCTTATAGATGCCAATCAGTCTACACTCAATATATTCGGAGTAAATAACAGTAATCTTATTAAGGATAATTACTCCATGTTCTTCACTCCTGAAAACACACCTGATAAGATGTTAAGCCTTATAGAAAAAGGAGAGAAAATCAACGAAGAGTATTCAATAGACCTGGACCAAATTACAAATAAATTAGGAATTGAACTGAAAAGAAGAGGGCGTATATTCATCGATATTTCCTATACTCCTATATTCATCGAAAACCAACCTATGAGTTATTTAGTACAGCTACAGGATATCACAAATAGGAAAATTGCTGAGAATAATCTCATAAAACAAACCATGAAATTGAAAAAAGTTAATAAAGAACTTGAAATGTTCACTTATACTGTATCCCATGATTTAAGGTCTCCTATTTATGTCATTAACTATAATATACAAACACTTTTATATTATCATAAAAATATCTTAAATAATGGGGCTATGTTCTATATAGATAATATTTATAATACATCAAGTAAGATGCTTAAACTAATAAATGATATTCTTAACCTTTCTACTATTGACTACAAAGAGATGAATTACGATAAGATCAATTTAACCAATCTCGCATTAGAGATAATACAGAAACAAAAAGCAAAGGAAGGTAACCATTTCCCTCAAACCATAATTGACTCGGACCTGTATACTTATGGTGATGAAGGGATGATTAGAATATTAATGGATAATCTAATTAAAAATGCATGGAAATTCACCAAAGGTATAAAAGAACCTAAAATCGAAGTAGGAAAAACCGAATACAATGGTGAAGAAGTGTTTTATATCAAAGATAATGGCATCGGTTTTGAACCTGAGAAAGTAGAAGAGCTTTTTGAAGCATTCCAAACCTTTAGTTCAATTAAGGATATAGAAGATAGTAAGGGTATTGGTCTATCTATCGTTAAAAGAGTGATTAATAAGCATAATGGTAAGATATGGGCTGTAGGTAAGCCTGACCATGGTGCAACTTTCTATTTCGGTTTTAATATGTCTCTCAATCGATAGTATTAATCTGATATATAAACATCATTCCTATAATCAAATCCCATACCAACAGTATAAACACCGCCTATCACATACATCTTACCCTTGAAGGAAACAGCTGTATGATATGCCCGTTCAGGGAAAGCATCACTACTTGATTGAGTCCAGCCAGCATCTCCTGTTTTATAATGCCACACTCCTTGCTTGTTTCCGTTACCACCAAGTATCCATAGTTTATCCGCATAAACCAATGCTGTATGTCCGTAATATTCGTCATTTAAGGTTAGACTTGTCTCTTCAGTCCATGAAGTCAAATCGTCACTAGTCCATACATCATCTATGAATGTACTTCCATAAGATGTCTGACCACCCATTATCCATAAACTCCCGTCATATAAAGCACTGGCATGATGCATACGAGCTGACCAGTCTCCATCCGTTTCCTGTGTCCAGTTTATTCCATCAGTCGATGACCATATCTCACTGAATGGGTTATAGCCTGCTCCACCAATGATTAGCATCTTATCATCAAATACGAGAGATGAATGTCCTTTACGGTCTTCCCCCCAGTTGTTGTTCGAGGCTTCAGTCCATGTTTCCCCATCTGTAGAGTACCAGGCATCACCCCAGTATTCAGAGGAGGACTCTAATCCAGCGAATACCCACATCTTACCATCATAAACCACACTGGCATGCGATGTTCTAATACCCCATTCGGCATTGGTTGTTGCTTCTGTCCAGTTTATACCGTCTTCTGACCACCATACATCATTTACATTAACCGGTGTTCCGCCTTGGTTGATTGTTCCCCCCATTATCCATATCTTATTATCATAAACCAAGCTGGTATGACCACTTCGAGCAGACCATTGTGCGGATGATGTCAGTTCTGACCAGCTTGTTCCATCGGATTCATCTGTGAATACGGCGGTAATAATGTGGTCTGTGTCTAATATGATGCTTGTTGGGTTCTCAACGCTAGTATGGTCTTCCGTCCATTCTGAGAAGACATATCCTACATTAGGAGTAGCTGTAATAGTGATGTCCTGGTCTGCTGGGTAGCTGCCACTTTCCGGGTTTACCGATCCAGCTCCTTCAGGTTGGATGTTTATGGTTAGAGTATATTCTTCATCTCCACTATCTCCACCATCGTTGGTTGGTTCACATGATGTAAGATTGAAGATAAATCCCAAACTTACTAATAAAATAAATATAAACTTTATGATTTTCTTCATTGTAAATAACTCCTTGTTCTTTTTGGTATTGGTTCGATAAACAATTACTTTATCAAATATAATAAAAAGAAAAGATATGTAATACTTTTTAAATAAAGATAAGGATTAGGTAAATTGAGTAAAAAACCTCCATTAAGAATTCAAGTAACCACACTTTGGGAATATCCTTCTCAACACTATGGAAAAGGCATGCAAGGCGACAAGAACTATAAAGGAGCAACCCCATCATATATCATATGGAACTTACTAAAACGATATACCCAAGAAGGTGATACCGTATTAGACCCGATGTGCGGAAGCGGAACCACGCTTGATGTATGTAAAGATACGAATAGGCAAGGTATAGGCTTTGACATCAATCCTCAAAGGTCTGATATCAAGAAGAATGACTCTCGTAAGATACCATTGAAAAACAACTCAGTGGACTTCATTTTCATAGATCCACCTTACTCTGATAACATTAAGTATTCCGAAGAGGAAGCATGCATTGGAAGGATTAACGCTACAAATAAGGAGTACTTCGAGGAAATGGAGAAGGTTATCAGGGAATGTCATCGTGTATTGAAAAAGGAACACCACTTTTCCTTATATGTATGTGACTACTACAGCAAAAAAAAAGGATTTGTTCCTATCGGTTTCCTGCTTTATGACCTGCTATGGTCTTACTTCCTACCAGTAGATATAATCAGTATTGTCCGTCATAACAGAACTCTTAAAATGGGTAACTATCGCAGGGCAGCTGAGGAAGAAAACTTCTTCTTAAGAGGTTTTAATTACCTGTTTATCATGAAGAAAGCTAATTCTTAAGCTTATAGAATCCATTCTTTAGGTAGGTCTACCCGTAAGGTGATTGGTTCTTTCTTTGTGGGATGAGTAAAAGAGATGCTTTTACATATCAAAGCAATAGCATCTTTATTGCCGAGTTGGCTTTTAGCTCCATACTTGATATCACCTATGATTGGATAGCCTATAGCACTGAGTTGCGACCTAATCTGATGCTTTCTTCCAGTTACCAGTTGGACTTCCAGCAGGCTATTCTTCCCATCACTTTTTATACATTGGTAGGTCAATTCGGCATACTTACTTTCTGGTAAATGTTTAACTACTTTGGTTATATCCTTATCCCTAATCAGGTATGATTTTAGTGTTTGTTCTATCCCGCTTTTCATTTTCCCTTCAACCATTGCGTAATATATTTTAATAATAGAGTGTTCCCTGAACTGCTTGGATAGACGGCTTGCTCCTTTGGATGTCTTTGCGAAAATGACCAAACCGGAAGCAGGTTTATCCAATCGATGAACTAAACCGAGATAGACATTCCCACTCTTATTATAATTGATTGCAAGGTACTTCCTTACTACATCGATTAAAGTAATGTCTCCCGAAGAGTCCCCCTGTACAAGTATGCCGGAAGGTTTGTATACTGCTATGATATGATTATCTTCGTATATGACTTTTAATTGGGTGTAATCTGCCTGTGGATTGTAGTTAGGCATAGCTTTTTACCTATTAATTTTCAGGTCTTCTGTCTTATTGGTGAACACACCATGACTTAATTTCATGACCTTGTCTGCTTGTTTGGCGAGATGTAAATTATGAGTAACGAGTAGAACGGTGAGGTTATACTTCTCACGAAGCTTCCACAGTATGTTTCTAACCATATCTGAATTGTCTTCATCTAGGTTGCCTGTTGGTTCATCAGCGAGTACTATCTCCGGGTCACAAACTAATGCTCTTGCTATGGCAACCCTTTGCTGTTCACCACCGCTCAATTCAGATGGTTTATGATGGATTCGTTCTTTCAGACCTACATCGGTAAGTAGTTTCTTAGCCCTTTGTTCGCTTTCCTTCTTATTAAACTTAAACTTAAGATATGGCAACATAACATTTTCCAGAGCAGAGAAGTCAGGTAGTAGGTAATGGAATTGGAAGATGAAACCTAACTGAGTATTCCTAAATCTGGAAAGACTTTGGTCATCCAAACCTACTATGTTAACTCCATTGATAACCACAGCTCCACGAGTAGGTATATCTAAACCTCCAACCAAATTAAGAAATGTGCTTTTCCCAGAACCGCTTTCTCCGGTTACTGATACTATAGAGCCACGCTTAATCTCTACATCAATGCCTTTTAGCACGTGTAGGGGTATCTTATCCCTTGAGTAGACTTTATGAAGGTTAGAGACCGATAGAATGACCTCATCATTAATCCTTTCCGTTTCTTTTGTCTTATCCATTTTCAATTCCTGATTTTCTTCGGTATTATTCATATCTTAAAACCTCAACTATGTTTTTTTTCGCTGCTTTGGATGAAGGGAAGAAAGCTGCGAGTAATGAAGTGAAAATCGCTCCGGTTAATACAATGACAATATCAGTAATGTATATAACATAATTCACCCTTGAGCCAGTGAGAACAGTACTGCTCTCGATGATGTTGAACTCTCCAGGAGCTACAGGTATGCCCAGTAGGTTATATATTGGTGTGTTATAGATGCCTTTAAGGAATTCATTAACCAGCCATTGACCAGCCATAGCTATCTCGTTTATCGATGTGGTTACAAAGAGTCCAACCACCACTCCTATTATACTCCCTGCTATTCCGATTAGGAAGCCCTGAATCAGAAAGACAAGCCTTATTGTATTAGCATCCACCCCCATCGAGCGGAGTATTCCTATCTCCTCATGCTTGTTGATGACCAATATGTTAAGTGTTATGAATATGGTCAAGAAAGCAGCAAGTATCATAATGGCGACTACAAAGAAGATAAGACGCTTTTCCCATTCAAAAGCTCTAAACTGGTTCTCCCACCTTTCTGTTCCTGAGTTGACATTGTAACCACTTGATACCTTAAGACGGATTAGTCGATTTAGCTGGGGAATCATGGTTTCAATATAAGCGGGGTCTTTAAGGTGTATACCGATACCGGTGTATCTGTCTTGGTTTAATAGATACATAGCTCTTTTTGCGGTGGTGAAAACAACCCGAGAATCTATCTCCATATAACCCGATGTGTAAAGAGCAGACACCTGATGTTGCATAATACGCGGGTCTATGTTGTTTCTACCACCGATATCGGTGACTATATCAATCAAAGGTCCTTTACCCATCTCCACTCTTTCTATATTGATATCCAGCTTTTCCGCCAGGTCTTTTCCAATCATGATTCTATGGTTTTTCTGGAAATTAAACTCACCAGCATTGATAAGAAGCCTGTTGTTAAATGATTCCGATTTGTTAATATCTTCAGTCATACCTTTAATAGCGATAGGTTTCCAATCCAGCGATGTACGAATTAGTCCTTCTCCTTCTACATAAGGAACAACAGCTTTAATCATCGGTTCATCCCGTTTTTCCATAAGGTCAGGTATCTGTTCTGTTTTTATGTTCACCGGCATAATGCCTTTATATTCTTCCATCTCATTTACCGACCATATAGTATCGATAAGTTTATCGATATGTCTTTTATACCATTCATCTGTTCCCAGATTCTCACCTTCTACCGGGGTAATAGGAGCATGACGATTCCGGTAAACCACAATATGAAACTCGTTTTCCATTAACGCACTTTGTATAGAATCATGGAAACCGTTCATCAATGATAACATAAGTAAGGGCATCATTATGCTTAGAGCTGTGGTTATGACTGCAATTGTGGATATCTTGGATACAATTGATTTCTTATTCTTGGAGAACATATATCTGCTTGATATGAAGAAAGCGTATTTCATAAATGTTAAGTAAACTCCTATATCTCTATTCTAATAGATTATTATATTCTAACACTGAAGAATATGTGGTATTATAATTCATAGCCCAAAAAATAAATAAATTATCCTCATTAACGAAAATATCACCACTATTACTATCTTTTATATAGATTCTATCGGATATGAACTTGTGTTGCTTTTCTAATAGTCTTATCTCTTCCATGTAATCATCAGTAGAAAATTCCTTAATAATCCTACCATTCCAGCATAAGAGTTTATCATTTATGATATCGATACTCAAACCAGTTGCTGTCTTCTCATTATCAAAAATTGGTATAGCGGTGAAAATCCTCTCTCCTTTTGGACTTATTACTGTCATATAATATCCTGTTTCCACATATTTATAGAACACATAATAAGCATCATTAAAACCAATTAGTTTGACTTCACTTGCTTGATAATCGGATGGTTTATCGGGGTCAATTTCCATATATGGTACTTCATTAAGATTCCCATCTTTATCAAAAAAAACAGTTACAATGGATGATTCTTTCTTAACCAGGTTAATATATGAGAATGCTAAAGCATAATTCCCGGTTTCATTAGATATTAGTCCTTTGTCTATTTTTGTTACCGAGAAGCTATTATAAACTCCTGCTGGAATATCAACAGGAATATTGGTTGAGTAGAATACATTGTATGCAATATCCATTTTGCTTAGTATGATATCAATTTTCTCTCGTTGTTCGCTAAGCCTTACTCTATAGATAAGGGTAAAGCTATTATCTTCCTGGATTATGTTTAGGTTGTATAAGTGAATGTGAGGGGGGATGTTTATCTGTTTTTGATTAATGATTTTTAGTTTTCGGTCGTTGTTATGTAATTCACCAACCATTAGTCTTTTCCTGCCAGTTAATTTTCCACTTTTTATGGGTATGGTTTCGGTATAAAATAATAGAACCTTGCCATTATAAAGAAAAAAGTCTACAATATCCAGAGTATTGGACGAATTAATGATAATAGTATCTTTTATATAATAATTGAAAACCTCATCTACATATTTCTCCGGGTGAATTGTTGCGATGATGTAGTTGTTGGGGACCTTATTTTTCCCACCATATATTGGACGATATATATAAACTCCGTATATCATTTCATTTACATATAATACTTTATGGTCATACACTTCCGGACTATCAACCTTATTAAAATTTCCTGATATCTTTTGAAAGCTGTAACTGGTCATAGTTTCCGGGACAGATTCTTTATTTATGATAGAGATTAGTCTTGTGTTTTGCTCTTCATTGGTATATTCGGATACTTTAATAGGTTTTGTTTGTATAGTATTGATTTTCTCGCTTAGGTTATTTAATGGTAATTTTTGGTTTAGTAATTCTTTATCATTTGTGAGATTTGTTTTGTTATTAAATAAACCATAAATAGCCACCAATATAATTATTATAATCATTATCATTACTATTCCAAAAGTCCAATAATCGATGATAAACTTTTTTATATTGGTTAACATAATTATTATATACCCGTAAGACTGATTTATATTTCTAATTGAGGGATACCCCTATCTTATTGATTATTGATAAAACTCTCCCTGATACCAGCAGTTTTTTGATAAATACTATCTATTGCTTCTTTAGTATCGGAGTCTATTTCCATCTTTTCTCCTACATGTTTTATTTCGATATCTTTCAATAGTTCTTCTACTGAGTATTCTTCAAAATAGAGCTGATTATTGGTTTTAATAAAAGGTGGAATAGATAAAGGATAACCGTTCCTTTTCATATTTAGTTTACATCCAAAAGCAACCTCAGACAATGATGGAATAAGCGACCCATCAAGTATTTCCGAGAAATCTCCAATTATAATGCCCACCCCATCTTTATCTTTAACATCGCAATGGTTACCTATTTTTGAATTACTACCTATAATTGAAGAATGGATTATGGTATAAGAACCAACTTCCGATACTGGATAGAGTATTGACTTTTCTATTCTTCCTCTGACTGTAGAATAATCGAATATCGAACTATCTTTTATCCTTCCACCATCTATTAGCGTATTTTTCCCTATATAACATGGACCTTCGATATAAGAACCCGGTTTGATAATAGCTCCATCATCGATGACAACAGGTCCTGCACTAGTATCGAAGACAGCATTGGGATAGAGTAGGGCTGTATTATGAATGTATAGTTTGTATACATCTCCTACACATTGTATATTGTAGAAGTCTCTCCTCAAATCATCATATTCGATAGCATATTCAGCGGATATGTCGATTGCTATACCATTGTATTTGATCATATCTTTGAATGATGATAACATTGAGCCTTCTGGTTTGGTTAGATTGGAATACTTTTTCTTGATTAAATCTGATATTTTCTTTGGTCCTTCTTCTATTTCATTATAATCAATGAAAGT
Organism: uncultured Spirochaetia bacterium; assembly: GCA_964447635.1. Taxonomy (GTDB): domain Bacteria; phylum Spirochaetota; class UBA6919; order CAYUUC01; family CAYUUC01; genus CAYUUC01. Next base: position 4,981 of record CAYUUC010000044.1, on the reverse strand, counting down.
CATTAATCTCCCTAACTCATTCTCACAGGAATAATTATCCTCTATTTCTTCTGGAGAAGGGATATATCCCAATGTAACAAATATCATACTATCAAAGAATTCATCTTCTTCTTTTTTTAATAATTCAGTGATATCACCATTCATTGCTTTCTCTCCGTCTACAAACGCAATATCCTCGATACCATATGAACCGAACAGCATAGCATAAAAATCTTCTATACGATTAATTCCTAATCTTAGTGTTGACCCGGTTTTATATAATTCAAAGGGGGAGTAGTTTATAAGTCTTCTATCCTCATAGATTATTGCGATATCAGGAATTTGTGACATTTTCATCTCCTTTATTTATAAAGTTAAAGTAGGTTATATGGAATGTAATATAATATCAAAACAGCGTTTAATTATCTAACTATACTCTTTAGATGATTCCTTAATTTATCATTTTTTAAATCATGGATATAATCGGTGATTTTTTCTTTAAAATAATCATATTTATCCATAATTCCTAATCCTGACATGTAACTCAGTACTGTATATATTAGGTCTTCATCATCTATTCTTTTCAGGATGGTAGTAATCTTATCGAAAAGTTGGTTTAGCCTTTGTTCATTATAATCATAATAATCAATAGAACTTAATACTTCGGATATTGAAGATAGGACAGTGGATTGCGAGCCGAAATTCTCTATTTGTTCAACCAAAGAAATACTCTTTTCCAATAACATAATCGCTCTATCTACTAGGTTATTCTTAAGCATAGCTTCAGCGATTATGGTCATGTTCATTGCTTTCCACCCGGCGTCTTTAACATCTTGGCTTATATCCAGTGCTTCATCCACCATGTCCAGTTTAATTTGTGCTTCAATAACTTCACTTAGTGATTGGCTTCTTCGTTTATCCTTTTGGTTAAGGTTTTCTGCTGCTTCTTTAGCTTCACCTGCCACTGCTTTAGCTTCCCATGACTTTCCTGATTTAGCCATTAAGTCTATGATAACACCTAGGGTTGATATCTTAGCGTTCTGGTCTTTTATCTGCCGGGCTAGATTCAATGCTTCGTAAACCATATTGGAATTAATCATAGCTCTGGTTATTAGAATGAATGATTCTGATTTGGCATTAGCATCTTTTATAGTTCCGGCGATGTCTGCTATTAGATTTAGGTGTTGTATTCTTTTATTGACATCTTTCTCATCAATAACTAGTGATAGAACTTTTTCAATAGCGTGTGCTTTTTCTGAATCAACATTGATAGATTTAAGTAATTTTATTGCGGTTTCAAACTTATTTTGTTTAGCGATTAGTAGAGATATGATTTTAATTGATTGTGATTTATCGGTTGGGCTCTTTATTTTTTCGGTAAATTTAAGGGCTAGTTCTATATATTTAAGAGTTTCATCATTATTGCCTTTTTCTTCTTCTATTTCTGCTATGATAGTATAACTTTTTGCTTTTATTGAATTATACGGGATTCCTTCGATAAACTGATTAGTTAATTTGTAGTATGATTTATTTGCTATGATTTTTATCAGTTCTACGACAGCAGATGATATTTCCCTTATGTTTTCTTTAGTTTTAATATTGTTTACTATAGCTTTGATATATTTATTTGCTGACAGATTATCTTTATTAAGAAAATCGATAAAATCATTTATTTCCTTTGTCTTCCCTGATATTATATATGATATGGTATTATCTACAGCTTGGTTAAACTGTTCATTTTTAACATTAGATATGAGATTATTATCATCATTACCCATAAAGTGACTCCCATAAAAATTAAAAAAAAGAGACATATGTAAAAATGTACATCATATAAAAAAATAAACAATTATTTCTTTACTGATTATATATTAATAAAAATCAAGTGTTTATTTATCAACAGAGTAATAAATTTATTTAATATTATATAATGATAAACCCCTCGACTTATCTATGAGTATATATTATTTTGTTATAAATATCATTACTACTTAAACACAAATATCATAGTATGTAAAATATTATTCAATTTATATAAATGAAAATTAGGTTTGGAGAGATTATAGATGTATAATGGTTTACTTTTGCATATGGATCATTTTTCTACATTTCCTAAAACAGAAGACCTAAAAGTCTATCTAAAGGAAAACTATGAAGACCTAGGTTTTGTGGTTGCTGATAAAGTAGGAGAACAAAATCCCGGATTGACCAGCAGATTTGTAATCTTTACTGGAGAATACCTTGAATTTGATATTGTAGCTAATAGAGAAGATTTTAAACAAGCAAAAAAACCTTTTAAAGAGATAATCGAAGTAGAGAGAGAGCATAGACCTTACTCTATCGGATTTATAACAGACGATATAGAAGAGATGTATGAACACTGGCGAGTAAGAGGATTCCAGGTAGAAGACGTCATGTACTTAAGACCAAGAGGAGCAGACCCGGAAATTGAACCCCAGCAAGACCCAACCTGGACTTATATTCCTTTCCCTTCTACATTTGCTCAAGGGGTTAAATCTTATGTTATACAATATATGAAGCGACCCTTGGAAGAAAGGTTCAGGTTTGTAATGGGAGAAAATGGTATATATGGAGTAAATGGTGTGACCTTTGTTAGTAATTACCCGCATAATAGAGGTGAGGATTGGTCAAACTTTTTCTACTCTAAAAACTATCATACACCATTTTTGAATGAATGTACGATGAACCTCCCACCTCATTTTATTCAGTGGATAACTCCTCAGAAATTTTCTATGATATATAAAAAGGATTTTGTCCCTTCTAAAACAAGAATAGGGGAATTATACGTTGTTCATCTTTTAAGTAAAGACTTAGATTATACAAAAAACTATTTTAAGGATAAAGGCAAGGATGTTACTGAGCGAAGTATAAGATTAGGTTCTGATAGATTGGAGTCTATTATATTAAATAGAAATCCCAAAGATGGCTTCCTGTTCGCTATATCAGAAAGAGACCCCGAAGAATGGCTGGAATGGAGAAAGAACAAAACCGGAGAAGTATATAAATAAGTTTTATTACCAATACTAGTGATGATAAATAAAAGGAATAATCTTATGAAGGATGATTTTTCTGTGGATCTTAGTAAATTTTCTATTGATGATTTCAAGAATTTCATCAGGAAAACAAATCTACTGCCAGGAAGGATGATACTAAAAAACAATCTAGATAATAATATTGAACAGATTAAGAAAGCTGGTATTAATAATCTTAAACAACTTATATCAAGTATTAGTAATAAGACTAAACTAAAAGAGTTTAAAAGACAGACAGGGATGGACGATGATTATATTAAAATCCTCAAAAGAGAAATCAACAGTTATAAATCAAAACCTATAAACTTGGATAAATATCAGGATATTGATCCAGATTTAATTAATAAACTTAAAAGCGCGGGAATCAAAACTAGTAAAGACTTATTCAATATATCCAAAGATAAGAATGATATTAATAATTTGGTAGAGAAGAATAGTATTGATAAAAAAAGTCTAAACAAACTTATTTGTTTGGCTGATTTAACCAGGATAACTGGTATAGGTCCTGTTTTTGCGTTAATACTATATGATATTGGAATAAAGTCGGTAATGGATTTTTATAATACCAGTGCTGAAAAGATATTGGAAAATTATGATAAGATTATTGAAAATGGAAGCTATACCAATGTTAAACTCGGTTTAAATGATATAGATTATTGTAAAAGATTTGTTGAAAGATTAATATAAATCTTATTCCCCTCGAGACCTTTCCCATTGAGAAACCAAACTAAAATAGAACATATAATTCCATCGTTTGTTAATCTTATTGTATTTTACCTCCACTAAAGGCATATCACCCGCCGGTGCCAAGGAATCTATCTGCCATCCGCCTTCTCTTACCTGGTCAAATATAGCTCCTTTAGCAAAACCCTTTGTCAGTGGTAATACAAAAAAATCTGTATCTATACCCACAGCTTGTTCTATATTATAAGGAAGATTATTGAATGAGTTGTTTGGTACCACAGAGACTATATAGTTCCCAATGACTGTTCGTCCAGACCTAACACCGCATACAGTAGAGAAGACTCTCCCTTTTGAGATTGGGTTTCTTTCATGAAGATATGTACCAAGTCTTTCATATTCTGATTTAAAGAAGCTCATATCTGAAAACTTAGTAGTATTGGTAAACTTAACGTATATATAGTATTTTTGATATGGGTTTTTTTCTAATAGCTTTCTAACGAAGGTTTTATACCTATTATCTCTCACTACTTCCCTATAGCCGTCATCATCTCCGCCCAGTCCAAGGTACTCTTCTCTGGAGGTGAATGTCTCGCCTTCATCCTGGGCTGCTTCTTTCATACAGAGGATTCGGAACTTCTTTTGTTCAGGGAGTGAATTGTAATAATCGAATAGAACCTCTTCTGCTTCCTTAGTGAAGTACGGTAGGAAGTAATAATCCTTTTCACCCGTTTTAAGCCATTTATCATAATCATCCTGATACTGAGCATCTATATCTATTAACATATGGTCAAAACCTTTATACTTATGTAGTAGTATAAATACTTTAGTAGCAAGTAGGTTAATTTCTCTGGTTCGATAATAATCACCGAACATGTATATAATATTATCCCCGACATCCTCTAGCATCATCTCGAATGCTTCTTGACCTTTTAAATCTTCATTAAAGTTATACTCCTTGCCTTCATATTTGATATAGTTCTGGACTCTTCGTATGTAACCTGCGTATGATTGCTTTTGTGATGAAATTATATTAAATGATATAAAAATTAAGGTTATCAGAATTATGGTAAATATAATTCTTCTCTTCATATTCAATTCTCCTTATGGTTATAATTTATAATTAATAAATCCTGTGTTTAGGATTTGCTATATATATTGTATAATCACTTTTAACACAACTATTTATGATATTTAACAAAATGATAATAATAAATATTATTTTAACAAATTCATAGGCTATGAAAGGATTATATGGTTTGTTTCCC
>CAYUUC010000043.1:6047-18739 GCA_964447635.1 uncultured Spirochaetia bacterium | reverse complement strand
ACATGCTACAAAGATGATGGAGATTATTATCATTGCTATAAATAGAACTGAAATGGATTTTTTCATTGTTTTTGCTCCTTTATTGATATAGATTCTTCCGCAAAAAAGGAATTTCTTCAAAGAAGAATCCCCCCGTCTTCATAGAAGACACAAATAAGGGGGACTCGAATTTCAATCTTATTACCCCTTCGATAATCTGGGTTAGGGGTAATGCTGTTAAGTTAAGGTTTTTACCTCTTTAACAAGGGCTTTTCGGCAGTCTTGACCTCACCCTAGCCCTCTCCTCATGAGGAGAGGGGAAAAGTAAAAGTTTGGGTGATTTCCCTTCTACCCAAGATTTTACTAATCCCTTCCCCTATGAGGGGAAGGATAGGTTAGGGTCTCTTGATAGTCCTTACTAAAGACCTATGCCGCCTAACTTAACAGCATTAGGGTTAGGGGGGATTCTCCAGATAAATCTTTCATAATCTTGCGAAAGAACCTTGATATAAAAAAAATATAAAATTACATAATGTAATATAATTTATTGTAACTATAAATACAAACAAAAACTAGATATTTTAAAAGTATTTTGTCTAATTGATTGTGTTTCTACAATGAACGAAAATTCAACACACCACACACCTTTCGATGATTGATTCCAGCACTCCTTCAAGAGCGGTGTATAGTTCTTGTAATGCTTCTTCTCTGTTATTACCGATGTCTGTTACAGCTGATACCTTTTCTACATTGGTAACAATTGGATAAGTTAAATATAACCCGCTTCTTAAATAAGGATTCTAAATGAAAATAGACATACTTTTCACATCAGATGTAAATATAACATATTTTCCACATTAACCATGAAACCCGCATCATTCACTATTAAACTTTTACGGACATATTCTGCCTGATGAAGTACATCATCTCATCATATAAATCATCCCTAGTCGAGTAGTAGACGGGTAGGGTATGGTTGGAGTGCTTATACTCACTAATATCATATGATTTGAGTTTTATCTTTTTGGATGATACATGACGGGCTATGTAGAACATATTCGGGTATGGTACTACTGAGTCACCCTTAGCATGGGCGAGGAAGACAGGCATGGTAATCTTATGTAATCCGGCTTTGACTGGTTTTATACCCATTTTTAAGCTATGAGTCTGTTTGGGGAAAGTCCCCCTGTAATTGCTGAGTCTCCCTGCACCATCCTCTTCTATGACCGGCCACCGACTCTCCATCTCATCTATAAACCAGCTTCCTATCCTGCTTAGATAGAGTATGGGGCTATATAGGGCGCCGTTTTCGAATAAGCTGTTCAGAAAGACCGGGGCGGATATGGTAAGAATGGCAGTGGGATAAAGCTTATCATCAAGAGCAAACTCCTCGGCAAGCTTCAATGTTAAAGCACCACCCATGGATAGACCTGCTATGAAGAACCGTTTATAGTTCGGTCTATGCTTGATGTATTCCTTCCGAATGTGGTTATACCATTGAGAGAAGTAACTCTTCTTGAAGTCCTCCTTGGACGTCCCCGCTCCCGGTTGTAATGGGGTGATGACGTCAAAGCCTTCGTCTATTGCCTTCTGCGAGTAGTACTTCCACTCATGAGGATTGCCGGTGAAACCGTGGATGAACATGATTGCGTTCTCGCTTCCTTTAAGATGGTATATGGGGGAGGCATCCTCATGAACGAGTTTGGACGGGTCAGTCCCGGAGTACTCCTTCGGCTCAAAGTAGAGAAAGTTGGTCTCATTAATCACATAGATGATGAGACCGAAAATCATTATTCCAATAAAAATCCATAATAATATTATTAGTACAGCCATTTAGTCAATCCTTGTCTTAATTTATAATTGATTACGAAAAAAGTTTCCTTATCTTATCTGCAAACCTGCTTTCCGGATAAACTTCTAGGAAGTAACGAGCTTCGCTTTGTGCCTTCTCTCTATCGAAGAAGTGATACAACATCAATATCCGCAAGTATAGGACGGATTCTATGAATTTGCCGGTTTGGTATGATTTGATATAGTCTTCGGAAACCTCCATAGCATAATCGAAGTCTCTGAGCTGTATCTGCGATATGTATAACATATACAGCATATCTTCGTAATACATCTGTATATCGTTGGGGTCAGCCTTATTGATGATTAGGGAGGCTATCTCTGCACACATCTGGTACTCCTCCGATTTATACAGGCTAACCAACCACCTTAAAGCGAACTGTCCGTCTTTTAATGCTTTCTGAACGCTTTCCGGATAGGAAGGTTCATCGGTGGATGTAGGCTTATCCGTTTCTATATCGGGATTGATGTATCTATATAAAAAGCCGTAGAAGTAGCTGGGGTCAACATAGCCGATGACCTTGTCCTGCTCCTTACCTTCTGTATCATGTATGAACATAGTAGGGAAGCCGGGGAAGTCGAAACGTTCTAAGTCCGGGTTTCTCTCCCCTTCTATCTCATCGACAATCTTAACCGGTATGAATTTATCATTAAGATAATTGGCAATCTCCACCTCAGAGAAGACCTCCTCTTCCATACGCTGACAGGGGGAACACCATGATGGGGCGGTAATAAGGATAAACATCGGTTTACCCCTCTCAATAGATACTTCTCTGGCTTCATCATAATCCATTATCCAATCTATCAGGGACTCGCCCTGTTCCCTTTCTTCCACTTCCTTTAGTTTATATCTGGCTTCTTGAGAGATTGATATACAGGCAGAGCCCAAAACGATAAACATCGATAATAAAAGTGTAATGGCAATATTAATCTTATTATACATAATAAATCCTCACTAAAAATGAATATTAACCAATCCGCATACAAAATTGAATCATAATAAAAAAACGGATTAGTTTTAAACTCATGCGGTTTTTATATTATCCCTATTTAACATAAATTTAAAATCGCATGAGTGTAATATAAATAAGATAATCAAATCTTGTCTGTCAATGTAGTAAATATGTCATAAGATTATAAAATTTTTGCTTCTGTGAAAAATTTGCTTTTGTTAAATAATTCCGGATACCAATCTCAGGATCAAAGATAGTGCAAATCGAACTGTCTTGTGTTAACCATCCAGTATGGGGCGGTCATTTCGACTCCCATGTTTTTTGTCAATATTTAAACCTCTAGTTTTGTATTATTTTTTTTGATAATGCCGTTTCTTTTTAGTTTATGTTAACAGAAATTTCATAGTGAGAAACATTTATATAGATATCGGAAAGGGGGATTATATGGGTATATTTGAGATAAACATTTTTGGAGTGCGGATAAAGACGATATACATCATTCTATTGGTGACATTGGTTTTAAGACTAATCTTATCCATGGGAGTATCCCAAGGTGATGACCTTGCCTATACTGAGCTTGCTTATCATGCTTCGCAAGGCAACTTCACCTATCCATATACCATATTCACTGTAAGGTGGTTGGTTTACCTGCCAACAGCCTTAATGTATTATCTGTTCGGAGTAAGCGACTTCACCACTCTGTTCTTTCCTGTAACAATTTCAATATTAAGCGTGTTCTTCGTTTACTCTATTGTGAAGAGGGAAACGGACGAGGATACCGGAGTCATAGCATCCATCATATACAGCCTCATCCCTGTTGTCCTTATATACAGCAGTTTCATTCAGGTAACCCCTTACATCGAATTTACCATGCTGGGTAGCATCTTCTTCCTACAGTTAGGGGTTAGACATGACAGGTGGTATTACTACTTTCTATCCGGTCTGTTCATAGGTTTAATAACGATGACCCGCATAACGGGTTTGTTCATCGTACCCCTGTTGATTGTCTATCTCTTTTTAAAGCGGGGGTTTAACTTTAAGTCCATCCTTTATCTGGCTATGATGGGTATCATTGCTTTCATACCGCTTATAGTTCAGGGGTTAGTCTACCTCAATTCTTACCATCAGGACTTCTTTCATAGACTCGAAGTCAGCAGACAGGCGGTCGAGATACAGAACATGACTCAGGGTATGGATGCAAAAGCCTTGCTGTTCTACCTAAAGACGATGTTTGTGAGGGACGGCTTTGCTGACTTTATCTTTTACGGCTTCGCTGGTTTTCTATTTATCCCAGCGGTAGCTTATACGCTTATATATAAAGTGAAAAAGGCTTACCTTTTCCTGATATGGTATGCCTACCTTTTCCTTATGATGACATTTATGCCGGCTAGTCTGGACCCATATACACCACTCATTCGGAACATACGATACGGTATAGTTCTAACGGCTCCTCTGGTCAGTGTGGTTGCTGTTGCCCTTCAGGATTTAGCATTAAGGAAGAAGTGGTTCAGATGGTTGTCGATAGGTGTATTTGCTTTTATCATGGGTACATGTTTGTTCTATTCATGGGGCATCTCTATGCATTACAGCAGTCGGTCACACCAGCAGAGTGAAGCAGTAACCAGGGTGCTTAATGAGTATTCAGATTCAACATTATACCTAGCTGATTTGAATATCCATAGGCGGATTAATTACTACTCGGGGTACAAGTTTAAAGATTACAAAATCATACAAAGCATAAAACAGATAACCAGGCCAGGTTACTTCCTAATTCTAAAGTTAGGCTACCATCCAGATAGATACCGCATACAGAAAGAAAAGCTGAAAAGATGGGTCGAGGATACACCGGAAAGCTGGGAATTCATAGGCGATTTGGACTATTTCTATCTATATAAAGTACCCGCATATAAAGACATGAATCTTAACAAATAGTTCCTAACTTCTCTAATATAAGATTATATATAACCTAACCTAATCAAGCATATTCAAATCTCCACAGAATCCAGCCCATCCTTATCGATAACCTCAATCCTACCCCTACCGGTAGCGATGATGCCTTTATCCTGAAGCTGTCTTAGATACTTGCTGACCGTCTCCCGGGTCACGCCTATGCTTTCGGCGATGTTCTCCTGGGTCACTTCTATGATGGGGTTGTTCGTGGCTTCGTCTACGATGTCGAAAGTCTCGACATAGGTCTTGATATAGCGCATGATTTTCTGTATCGGTGTGTGCGAGTCCATCTCCGAGTATAAGTCATGGTATCCCCTGGCTAGCTCGCGGTTGACCATTCTGATGAACTCTTTCATATCCATGAGTTTAAGGAAGCGGTTCTTATCGATTAAGAAGATTATGGACTCCTCCTCTGTTATCGCATCAAACAGATACGGATCGCCGGTTATAGCTTCTGATAAGCCTATCCAATCTCCTGATAAGCCTTTACCTATGACCTTTGAAGTCGAATCCTCCCGCCAGCGAACCTTCCTCACAGAACCTTCTATAAGCAGGAACACCTTATCAGCCATATCATCCTGATAGCATAACGCCCGTTCCATACGCATAGTACGAATAAAGCCAGCCCCTGCCATATCGTTAAACTGCCTATCATCAAAACCAGAGAAGCATATAAAGTCACGCATCATCTCTATTGCCTGTTTAGTCCTGTCATCACCCATAACCACTACTCCTGCAATAAGCTTAATTGCTTCAGTATAGAAGCAAGATAGATATATGGATACACGATGTAGAGCTTATCATCCGACTTTTCATCTTCCCCTATCTCTACCAGCAGGCACATCTCCATAGGGTGAACTGGGATTTCTTCGTTTATGTCGTCGTTCTGACTAATGATCTTCAACCGGGTGTTAGTTATAGCCTTCCAGCTACTCCTCATCGGTGATAGTATAAACTCGTGTATGCTGTCATCACTCTTGAATGCCTTTGCGATATCGCCCTTCCTGTTATAGAAGATGATGATATTACCTAGAGGATAACCCCGACCCCGTTTGAACTTCTTCAACTTCTCGTAGGTCTCAGATGGCAGATAGTTATCCAGTCCGTCGGTCTCTATGATTATCTTCTCCGTATTATACTTCTTTAGCAGTGGTGGGTCATCCTCCTCATTCAAAGCTGATGCCCTGCCCCTAATCACATCACCGGCTATCATTACTGAGTAGTCGGAATTGACATATTCGAGTACCTCTTTATAGGTAAGCTGGTCTATGATGATAACCTGCAGACCTTTCATGGTTGGTGCTATGAGTTTGAGGTTTTTCAAAAATAGGTTGTGTATCTTTAACATACTCATCATCTGGTCTACGGAGAACTTGTCGGGACGCTTGAAGTCATACTTCTTTACCGGGTGATGCTGTATATCCTTATCTACAAGGTATTCCGACGACCTAACCTCCAGCTCTTCCCTATCATGGTAGTATGTTTCGGTGAGTTGGATGCCAAAACTCTCGCCGATAACCACCACATCGCCCTTTGCTACTGGAGTCCCTGCTACTAGTAGTTCAGCCATGCCGAATTCCCCATACCTTTTTCCGAGACTTATGATAGGACCTTCGTTTACTCCGAACAGCTCTTTAAGTGATATATCAATCTGTGCGAAGCGGATTTCGGTAGGCAGTATCTCCACCACATCGTCTACCATCCCTTTAAAGTTTTCTCGCTTTGGCTTGCCGTTGCTACTGATTTTGGGAAACAAACCGAATATGTCATTCATTACCATCAATTCCCCGAAGCAAAGGAAGCTTCCGTTGAAGTAAGCATAATAGTCCTCACCGGCTGTTCTGTCAATCCGGACAACATCACCCACCTTTAGGTTACTAACTTCATAGGCTGATAGATATCCATTACCTAATGATACGGTTAATGTGCCTTTCTGTTCAAAAATGTTACTCATAAGATTCAACCTCCTATTTTTTATGGTTTTTTTAGAAATATCATTTTTAATATACATATCTAAAACCTACAAAAAGCCTTTCCTATAATCTATGAATAGGTTGACCAAATCTTTATGGTAAGGTCTTATGTTAACTCATTCACATAACAGCAATTTCTATAGGTATTCTTTTTCAGGATTGAGATGATAGGAGTTATGGTTTATTCGTTTTTACCCTCTTCGTTTTTCCTGGCTAAATCTTCCATAGACTTACCCATGAAGCCGTAGAAGAGGCGGAACATACCATGCATCATTGAACCCCCGAAGGTGGGGTTGCCGTATTCCCACGGCTTTTCATCCTTGATGAGTTTATCAGCGAAGAGTCTTGCTTTCTCTATTGCCTTTTTCATCTGTACCTCCGGGTCTTCCCTTTCCTCACCTTCTTTTGGTTCTTCCGCCAAAGATGATGCGGTAGAAGTGAATCCGCATCCTATTATGTTAAATCCTTTTTGGGTGAGCTTTTTAACCATGTATGCGTTGGAATTGCCTGGATGGTCTGCTCCGCCATTGGATAGGATGAAAGCCTCATGCCCCTGGGTAGCGGGGATTTGTTTCTTGATGTACTTCTCAAAAGGCGGAGCCGTCCCTCCTGCGTATATTGGGCTGAAGAAGCCGACTGAGGTCTCCGGTTGTAAGATTACCTGACCGGTTATGGTTTTGATGTTTACCAATTCACACTTCTTCTGTGCTTCTTCCAGCTTATCAGATACAGTATTAGCCATCAATTCAGTATTACCTGTATTGGTATAGTAATAGATAATTACATTATCTTTCAAAGTTTTCCTCCTGTTTAAATTAGAAAATTATTGTCATATTAGATTTGTTATTATATTTATGATAATACATTTATTGGATTATTAAAAGCAGACTTACAAATTATGTTAGATTTGCAAGAAAATAAAAATAAATAGAGAGGGATTTTAAGCTATGGGAAAACCAATCATTATCGACCAAACCAATCATTCCGACGGTAGCAAATTAACCATCATCGAACCTAAATCACGCAAAGAGATAAAGCAATTCAAGAAGCTACCGTTCAAAATTTATGAGGGGAACGAGTATTGGGTACCCCATCTATCCATAGAGATAAACGACTTTATTGACCTCAAGAACAACCAGCAGTTCAAAGACGGCGAAGGCAAGCTCTTCTTAATCTATAAGGATGATGAACCAGTAGCGAGGATAATCGGCGGTATCAATAATAAGGTCAATCGGGCATTCAAGCAGAAACGGGCTCTTTTTACCCTCATAGAGTTCATCGAAGACTACGAAGTGTTCAAGTTCATGATGGATACCGTGGTTAAGTATGCTAAGGATAAAGGCATGGAGATACTATGGGGACCCCAGTCACCTGACTTCGGCGATGACTATCAGGGACTGCTTATCGACGCTTACGATGTCCATCCATACTTCACCCAGCCCTACCATCATCCCTACTACAGAAACTTCATAGAGCGATACGGCTTCGAGGACTATCAGACCTTAGTAACGATGGACTTAGATGTAACCAAAGACCCCAGCGAGAAAGCTAAACGAATGGTTGACATCATAATGAAACGATACAATATCAAAATTAGACCGGCAAACACTAAGGACTTTAAGAATGAGGTAAAAAGGCTTTCCGACATCTATCAGGATGCTTTCGATGAAAAGTTCCTTCAGGAGTACCCCGGTTTCGTACCCCCATCCTATGAAGACTTTCTGCAGTTAGCCAATGGGCTGAAGATGTTCATGGTTCCTGAGATACTGCTATTTGCTTATGTTAAAGACGAACCGGCAGGCATTATCTTCTGCTTCCCTGACTTCAACGAGGTCATAAAGAAGACCAAGGGCAGACTCCTCCCCTTCGGCTGGTTGAGAATACTCCTCAATAAGCGTAAAGTCAAACGGGCGAGAGTGTTTGGACTGGCTGTGAAAAAGAAGTTCCACGGAATGGGTCTCAGCCATATCCTGTCGTATAAAGCAATAATGAACGGAAAAGAGATAGGCTACATCAGGGCAGAATCCGGAACAATGCACCACGACAACTACAAGATAGTCAATGCGGTAAAGGAATTCGATGGGAAAGAGTATAAGCATTACAGACATTATGGTATGCGTATATAGCTAAATCGGAAATACTAACTCTATTAATATCGATTAATCTACGTAAATGACTTTTGTACCTCCTGCATACTTATCAAGCCTTTTGGAACCGATTAAGAAGTTAAGTCTTTCACCTCGATTCTTAAGTTCTTCCTTAAATTCTTCTACCAAGCTAAAATCTACATCACCGTATGGACTAATGGAATAGAAGTCCTCATATTCGTAATCATTATCTACATTGGTTATTTTCTCGATAAGCGTATTGAAATAGTATGCTTGGACAATGTAATTCTTTTCCAAATTTTCTATTTCCTCGAATACATCTTCTGCCCATCCATCACTAACTTCAAACCCAGCTTCAATTAGGACATAAACCCGGTCTTTTTTTCCTTCTATTTCTTTCCTGAAACCGTAGTAACCGGCTGTCAAAGTTCCATAAACTATGATTAATATGACCAGATACTTAAGCAGATGTTTCCCCATCCTTTACCTCCTTTCTATGGTTGTTCAATGTATTCTACAATGACAGGTCGAATAAAGCCATTAACTTCTGGACGATGTTCTCCGGTTTACCTGTAATAAGCCCGGTCTCACCAATACGGGCGAGTTTGTTCAGTTCCTCATTAGATACATCACCATAAGCTATAGGATAAATCTTGATGTCAGAACCGACCATTACATCAATCAAATTGCTGTAGGTATAGCCTTCGTTTGTCTCTCCATCAGTAAGGACAAAGAGATAGAATTTTCCATTAGGGTCTTTCTTTTTTTGTTCCAATAATTCAGATATAGCCATGGTTATTCCATCATACATTGCGGTACCTCCACCTCCGGTGAGGTTTCTCACTGCGGTTATGAACTTACCCCGATTGATGATGTTCATAGGGACAAGGTTTAATCTATTCACCACTTCTGAATTAAATTCCATAAGACCAATATAATTCTTTTCGTTGATTTGCCTACTTGCCTGCTCCAAAGCAATCTTAAGCTGGGCGAGTTTTGTAATACCCTGGTTGGAGTATGAAGTCGTTGGGTCCATCATGCTTCCCGAAGTATCAGTTAGGAAGTAAGCATAGACCGTTCGCCCCGAATCCTTATGCTCTTTCCATATCTTCTGGGCAGTAAGCAAGAGGTTGCCATCCGGAGCCATAATACCATTATAATCAATCTCTTTAAATCCATAATCGGAAGCAAGTTTCCTATATTTAGCATTCCGGGCAAAGTCAGCAAACTTATTCAATGCTTCCCGTTTCTCCGGCGTCATTTTGTCCTCCACGGCAAAAAGCGGGTTATCATGCTCCACGCCAAATGGGACAAAGATTAATTTGTCCCTTTCCGTCATCCTCATATAAGTTTGGTATTCAGTGGGGAAAGCGTCAAGTTTCCCACCCTGTTCAAATAAATCCCTCAAATGCAAAGTAGTAGTAGCGATGAGGGGGACTTTCTCCTGAAATATCTCAAAAGAGTGAGTTATCTTATCGGTGAATATTTGACTTTCATCACCACCCGCTAACTCCAAAAGTATAGTATAAAGCATGTTTAATCCGGTAGAGCTGGCTTTTGGATTGGTGTAGCCGGCACTGATCTTCTTCTTGATTACAGCATCCACAACTGCCTTAAATGATACCTCTCCATAGTTGTCTTTAAGGATTTTCTCGGTTTTAGGAGTGATAACGAGTCCGGCGTAGTTCTTAACGAGTGATGGCGAGATTTCACTCATATTAACTCCAGAAGCTTCCAACATCCTTATCCATAATATATTAGAAGGGGTGTAAGCGTCCGGAAGATACTTTCTTGCTTTTATGAACTCATGTCCTGTTCCTGATGCAATTCTTCTAACCTGTACCTCGATGGTCTTACCGGTTGAAAGCTTGATGTTCTGACGGTTAAAGTCTTGAGCCACATCTACCAGCCACCTGTCCTGGGGATTCTTCGGGGTGGATTTCTCTGTGGAGGCAAAGATTTCTACTTGAAGTTTGTTTGGATTATTGTATTGAGAACCGGTAACGATTTCGAAATCCTCTATATCAGGTAAGGTGTCGATTTCGATTTCATCTACAATAATCGCCTGTTCTACAAGAATTTCTTTAAAGCTTACCCTATTGGAAAGCTTATCCACATCAGAAATGACTTCCTCGATGGTGTCATATTTCTTTGCCCTTTCTATATCTCTAATGGTAGCGTCTTCGTAATCCTCGCAAGATATTAAGGATAATGTAATAAGAAAGACAAATATGAAATATATAAATAATTTTTTCATAATTTAAACTCCTTATATATTAATCGATTTCAGATTCTAAAGCTTCATTCATGGTTGAAATCTGTTCTATGAAAATTTTTTCCTCTTTTTCATCAGCATCACCCATCAGGATAAGCTTCCCACCAAGCTCCTTCAACTCTTTATAAACAGTTTTGATTAGACTCAGCCTTCTTTGGTTTCGCTCTTTCATACGCTCACGCTGATTCGCTGTCCCCATGCCTTTCTCTATCTTGAACTGAAGTGATGAGAAAGATTCACCGAGTTGTATAATATTAAGTAAAGACTGTCTGACCATGTCTTCTATCCCTGTAACATTGAGTTCTTTGGTGATATTGAACGCTTCTTCATAAAATGCTTCAATTGAAGGTTTTACTATGGGATGGAAATTTCTTATTGTTTTCAGGAAATAATTTCTCTCTATGTATCTATCGAAGTTATTTTCGTGAAGTCTTCTTTTAAATATATCTATGTTGGGCAATCCATAAATATACAAAACAAAAAGCACCACCTCTGCTCCAATTCCAGCAATCATAAAAGATAAGGGTGGTTCTACAATAATCTGGAATAGAACCGGCATGGTGATTAAAAATAATAGGAAAATATAAGTATGGATAAAAGTGAATGCAGTTTTTAAATATCGAGCCATATTCACCTCGTTTCTTGGTTTTTACTCTATAAATCTAACAATAATATTGTTAAAAAGATATAAATATTCCAAAATTTGTAAATACTAATAGAGATAGTATAGTCCAGATATTTAAAATTTGACAAGAGTATGGAATCATATTATTTTAGTCTAACACAGGTAAAATCTATCTCATCCGCCATATGTTAAAAACGGGGCTGTAGTTCAATTGGGAGAACGTTAGAATGGCATTCTAAAGGTCGCCGGTTCGATTCCGGTCAGCTCCAAATAGGTATTGATTGGCTATAAAAGAACCCAACTTATTTGTTCAGGCTATTCAAACATTTCTTAATTATAATAAAATTCTAAAATCACCGAATAATCTACTCATAATAGCTTTTCTATAACTGTAGTAGGATATATACTCGCTATCTATTCAAATAGCTTTCTCTGATAAGCTGTCAATAAGGCTTTTAAAAAAGTTTTCACCTTTTCAAATTTAATATGTAATAAATAATATAAACAACCGTGTCTATTTATAATAAGCTCTCTATAAGGATGGGATAAGGAATCTTATTATCTATTAGGCAAATAAAGTTAGCCGATAGTCCACGTAGACTATCGACTATAGGTACATTGAATAAAATTAATCGCCTAACAGCTTTCATAAGCCGTCAATAAGGATATTGGGAAAAGTCACTCACTAAAATCATGCTGTCTTGCGACCAAAGGGGATTTTTATCACAATAAACATGTACTTATTTATATCATCAAAATCTGTGCCAAAAATAGAATATTATTATAACATCTTACTATAATGCTTGCTATAAAGAACAATAAATAATAAAACTAATTTTAACAGGCTATCACTGGAGATTTTTACGGATGGGGTTTTTGTATTATTTTAATACATTTTAACATATTGCCTCATTTTAAGACAACCACAATCAATTAACTTTCACTACCCGCATCATCTCCATCGTCTCCGCCCTCGTCAGT
>CAYUUC010000043.1:0-5947 GCA_964447635.1 uncultured Spirochaetia bacterium | reverse complement strand
CAATCAATTAACTTTCACTACCCGCATCATCTCCATCGTCTCCGCCCTCGTCAGTGTCTCCGTCGTCTCCGCCCTCGTCAGTGTCTCCGTCGTCTCCGCCCTCGTCAGTATCTCCATCGTCTCCGCCCTCGTCAGTGTCTCCATCGTCTCCGCCGCCCTCGTCAGTGTCTCCGTCGTCTTCATCATCTTCCGTTTCATCCTCGTCTGCTTCATCTTGTTCCAGTGTATCTGTTGTTCCGGTTGTTTTGATTAATTCTTCTCTTATATATTCAAGTTCAGCGATGTATTGTGCGAATTCGTCTCCGTTTTCGAGTTTATAATTTTTGATAAGGAAAATAGCCTCTTTGAGGACATCTATTGCTTTACTGAATCTGCTCATTCTTTCGTATACTATAGCCATGTTCCAGTATGTATTTACAGCGCTTTGGAAGTCGCTATCAAGTTCTTTAAGCTCGATTGCCTGTTCATAGTATTCTATGGCTTGTTCGTAATCGCCTTCTTTTACCATCATAACGGCGAGGTTGTTAAGAGCTTTAGCGTAATATTCTGTGTTATTGTCTTCTTCAGCATTTTGGAGGGCTTGCTGGTAGTATGACTTTACTTCCTGATATTCACCCTTCTCGTAATAGATATTACCGAGGTTAAGCAGAGCTTTTGCTTTTTGGTATGAATTTATTTCCTGATATACTCTAAGGCACTTATTGCCCTGTTCCTTAGCTTCTTCATATTGCTTTTCCTGTCTCAGCAAGTCTGACAACTCGAACAGCATATCACCGAGTAGGTTTGTTTCTTCATCGGTGAGCGATTCCGACCTTTCCATTGCTTCGACGGCTTCTTCATAGTAGTTTATCGCCTGTTGGTTTTTATCGGTGATTTCATTTACGATACCGATTTGAAATATGCTATAGGCATACTTCTTGTTATCATTCATCTGAAGAGCCTTTTCGGATGCGGTTTTATATGAGTTTATGGACTCGGTGTAACTTTCTTTCTTGGTGTATAAGCGACCGAGTGTATTATATAGTGCCCATTGCGTTTCGTAGTCTCCGCTTTCTGAGGTAGTGATAGCATTTATGCTGATATTGATTGCAGTTTCGATTTCGTTTAACTTTTCATATAGTTCTGCCTGTTTGATTAGATTCTGTAATCTACGTCGGGTCAGGTTTTCCGGTATATTGTTGTATGCTTGCTGATAGTATTGAAGAGCCTCCCTATTAAGATTAATCCCCTCGTATATCTTCCCTACTTCTTCGTAGTAGTCATAAATGGTGATAAGTTCGTTCTGTCGGGCAAGTGATGCGCCTCTATCGAAGTAAACGGATGCTGATTGGTTATCATCCATCTTCAGGTAGATTCTTGCGATATCCATGTAGTTTTCGAATCGCTTTTCATAATTTGTATTGGGGATTTTTTCACTTAGGGTGGAGAGTCTATCCAAGGCATTTTGATATTGTATATCCCTTTCATACAATAAGGCTATATTTCTTGAAATTCTATAATAATCTTCGAAATTTTCATCAGGGTTAATCAGGTTCAAGGCATAGGTGTAGTTACGTACTGCTCGCTGGATTTGATTAAATTCTTCATAGATTTCTGCGGTCCTTTCGTAGTTTTTAATACGCGATTCGATGTCCTCTTCCGGGATAAACTCTCTAACAGTTTCCAGGTGCTGTAATGCTGTTTGAAAGTCCCTTAGCTTGATGCTTATGTCTATCAACTTGTAGTAAGTATCTATTATCTCCTCAGTATCATTAAATGCTATCCGGTCCATCTTATTAGCATATGTAGTATAGGCCTCCAGGAAGTCCCTATTGCTCTGGTAGGCTTTGCCCAGGTCATCGTAAGCATTGAGTAGCTTATCGTAATCGCCAGTGTCAACTAAATCGAGCTGGTTCTGATAATGCCGGATTGCCTGTTCGAACTGACCAAGTTGATAGTAAGCATCGCCAATCTTACCCGAAACTTCCGCTTTCTCAGGGTCACTAAGGGCATATTCACTAGCCTGGACATAGTACTTAATAGATGTATTATAATAGTTTTTACTAAAATACATATCACCTATCTCCAGCAATAGTTTTACCTTCCTTTCTGGGGATAAGTCCAGCTCTATCGCTCTGTCATAATACTCTATAGCTTTATCATTCTGGTTTAAGCTGAGGTAGGTCTGAGCTATGTTTAGATATAGGGAGACTTCCTCCTCGGTGCTAAGGCTTTTAGCGTATGTCATAGCATTAAGGTAGTATGTAATGGCGTTCTGGAAGTCCTCCGTGGTCTGGTAGACATCACCAATCCTCCTGTTAACATTACCTTTAAGGTGTTCAAGTCCGGACAGGACCTCGGCTAAGTCCAGGGCAGTCCTGAAGGTCTCTATTGCTGTCCTATACTGCTCATTGGTCGCATAGAACTCTGCTTGTACCTGATAGTAGAAAGGTAGAGCGAGTTGATGAACATCCGGTTCTATCAGGTTATCCGCTTGTAGAAGTTTATTCTGGGCATCTTCCAAATCACCTGCCCGGATATCATCCCATGCATCATTCAATATGTCGGCAATCTCCCTTATCTCTCGGTCTACTTCCTTCTGTAGAGAGCCTCCATTAAGTCTGTCCAGTAAAACGCTTTCATTGTTAACTAGGTTCAAATCGTCCACGAGATTCCCCGACTCATCATAGAATGATACGAGTTGAGGCTGGTTTTCCGGTTTATGGTAACCATCCGGAGTATATGCTAACCATTGTCCATTATCGAAGGCTCGTAGGTAACCGGATATGCCCACATCTTCATAGTTCCATAAGGAGATGCTACCGTCTTCAGAAGCGCCTACAATCTGGTTAGTGCTGGTCCTACCCATTATTGATTCAATCGAAGAGTAATGCCCCCTCAGGGAGTACTTAACCATATCATCGCTGAGGCTATATCCTGCTATGATGTTCTTCTCGCCACCTACATACAGCATCTGTTTGCCCTGGTGGTAGTATAAGGCGTGTATGCTTCCTAAATCGGTATTGAGTACTAGTTCAGTCTTATCCAGTGTAAGTAGATTAATCTTATATAAGCCACCGTCTTGGTTTCCGGCGAAGATAACCGACTCGTTATCGTTTATTAGAAAAAGGTTTTGAGTATCCACATCACCAATGTTTCCTATTCGTGAAATCATCGAATTGGTCTGATAGTCCCACTTCTCGATGTTGCCTTCCCAGTCCATTAAGTAAATGGCGTCCTCTTCACTGGAAGGTATCGTTTTGTATATGGAAAAGCTGGCTGTGATTATTCTATAATCGGCTATGTCCGACTCTGTTACAAGTCCCAAATCATCTATGCCTATCATATATACTTCGTTATTCACCGAGAAAACCAACTGCTCGTCAGCCTCATCGTAATGAAGCTGGTGCAAGTCTGTATCGAAACCTATATCAACGATATTAGCCCCTTCACCCATCTGGTCTATCTGATACATACGTAAGTGGTTATCATAATCTGCGGTGATGAATTGGTCATCGTCGGTCATGATTATGCTTTTAGTTCCCCTATCGGACAGATTGGTTATAGTAGACACCAATTCTCCATTTACAGCGTTCCAGTAGTAGATGTCGTTCTCTTCTCCGGAAGCGGTTATATAATCTCCCGTTGGACTAACGGATACTGTTTTTAGAGGTAATGAAACGGGTTTAACATAGGCATCCGTCTCTTCCAGCTCGCTATTGAAGACAACGACTACTCCCTGACTACCTGCCCCATATATCACCCCGTTGCTTTCATCATAAGCTATATGCTTCATCTTGTCTCTATCGGAAATGGAGTATGGTGTATCTCTGCCTGAGAGGTCTTCCTCATCTTCATCTATTATGGTGCTATAAGTAAAGACCCCGCTTATGCTTCCTATGATAAGCCGTTGGTTAGCTTTGTCAATGATGATTTCATTTAATGGGGTGCCGAAGTCCTCCGAGCTTACCTCCATGAAGCCGTCTAAAGTCCATGTCCTAAGTATCCCATCATCAGATACAGAGTATATAAACCGTGTATCGTAATCGATAGTCAGATGGTTCACATCGGAAGTATGACCTTTTATGGTGTCGGCTAAGCCTCCGTTAGCGAAATTCCTTATCTCTATATCGCCGTTGCTCAAAGCGAGGTAGATAAGGTTGTTTCCACTATCTGATAAAGCATAATTGATAGATGAAGTGGTGTCGGTTTCCATGATAAGCTGGTATGTATTAAAATCCCACACTTTAACAGTGCGGTCTTTAGAAGAGGAGATGATGTATTTGTTATCCTTGGTTATGTATATAGAATTGATTATATCTTTATGAGCCGTCCATTCTTTGATTCTGCTTCCATCGTTAGCGTTCCATAGGGTGATCTTCTTCTTACCTCCACTGGCTATTATATGCTGGGTTTCGGTTCTGCTGGTGGGGTCTTCGCTCTCTGACTCGATATTGGTATAATCCATCGAGTATAGTCCGAACTCCTCGGTTGCCATCTGGTAGATGATATCCTGCTTAGTTGTGTCCCATATTTTGATGGTGTTATCCTTAGATGATGTTGCTATCCTGTCCCCATCGGCAAATGATAGAACTTCGTTGATGGCTTCGGAATGACCGGATTTGACGATGGTATTATCTTCGATTAATATCTGCCTATTATCCAGGTCTAACTGGGCATAACCGGTCACAGGAATGAGAAGTAGGAATAAAAGTATACAAATAGAAAAAATGCCAAGTGGTCGTACTTTTTTTACATAAACCATAATTATTACCTAATTTATTATTTATTATTTAGTTATAAATTAAACCCCGGTAAAGCATTTAAAAAACACTACTTCACCTATCGAATTTTTCGGCAAAACATAGCTTAAAAACAATCTATATCTAAAATTAACCTTAAAAACTAATCGTAAAAGATAAAAACTTATCAATAAAATTAGAAAGATTATATCATCTTGACATAAACCTGCTATAGATATTATATTTAATATAAGTTGGTTTAATTTTAAATCTAAGTGAATTTAATAAAATATTCACTCTTTTATTGTTGGATAAAAATACATCACGGAAATTTATAAGGAGAAAGAAAGTTGCTAAAGAAGACAATCCCCCTCATATTACTAGTGATAATCACACTGCTCCTACCTCTAGACGAAGCAAAAGCCCAATCATTATTCGACACGGATAAGCAGGAAGAACCTTCCGATGCGGTATACCTCAGCTTCGATGTCGGATTCTTCCTACCAGTAGTCACAATTAATGTCCGCCTGAACTACCGATTGAATGATGTAGTGGGATGGGGAGTCGGTGCTAACTATTTCTTTATGGGGGGTCAGTCATTCAATGTGGAAGCTTTCTTGAAATTCTCCCTGGTCAACCAAGACATTTACGAGTTCCCGGTAAGTATAGGGCTAATCATTGGGTGGATGGAGGAAGGCTCGCTCGGTCCCGAACCTAAACAGAGTCTGGGCATCGGTACCCATATCGTTTTCGAACCAGCTATCATAAAAGCCGGTGACTATAGCATATCCCTGTTCAACCTGGGGGCGCAGTTCATAACCAATTTCTCCGGTTTCGCTTTCAGCCTATACATCGGGCAGGGTGCTCGATACTACTTTTAGAATGGATAAGGATAAAGATATGATTTTAAATAGAACATTGTTAAAAAAAACGCTGGTAAAAGTGCTTATCCTAATCGGATTTATGTTAATGTCTTCATGTATTAGTCCATATTTGGTAAGTGAGGGGCGGAAGGTCTATGTTGTATGCGACCACCTTCACTGCGAGGTATTACTAAAGGTATTTATGAAATCCTGTGATTTACCAAGTGATACTCCAAAACGATAATAAAGTAATACTAAAAAGCTCTTTAGATAAGAACCTAAATATTGTCGAGGAGGAGGTGAACCGCTATTAGATGCTTCAGAATAAACTGTCTTTTTACAATTAGGACAAGTAGTGAATTG
>CAYUUC010000042.1:0-19173 GCA_964447635.1 uncultured Spirochaetia bacterium | reverse complement strand
TGAATAATGTTAAGTATAGAACCAAAGACGATATAAATAAGAATCCT
This sequence comes from uncultured Spirochaetia bacterium, assembly GCA_964447635.1. Lineage (GTDB taxonomy): Bacteria > Spirochaetota > UBA6919 > CAYUUC01 > CAYUUC01 > CAYUUC01. The sequence goes on along the minus strand of CAYUUC010000042.1, from coordinate 19,126 downwards.
TTACTATTCAATATATTGATAATATCATTATTGGTTATTGTATAAAAAGCTATTACAAGGATAAATATGATAACAATATGCGATATCAAAATCAAACCAAAAGCCATGAACCCGGTTTTTTTATTAAGATTGGGTTTTTTAGGTGGTTTATTAATTAATTGTTCTTCTGGATTGAATTTATCCATGTCCCTTTCTAAGTAATCATTAGAATCAAAATCTATATTGGAAATCATATCATCTTGTGTTTTATAATCGTTATTTTTATCTTTATTTAAACCATCATTTTCATTCATTATAAAATCCTTAATACTATCATATTGATATACTTTATGTATTTATATTACTTAGATTTAACATTAAAAGTGATACAAGATTATTACTAATATGTGCGATGATAGCTGGATATATGCTTTCCGATTTATAGGTTATTATGCCTAATAACAAACCTATAAGGAAAGTAGATATCCCTTGAACAACATTAAAATGTATTAAACCGAAAAGTGCTGAAGTCAGAAGTATAGCCAATGCTGGTTTATATTTTCTATGAAACGAACTCTGGATTAAACCTCTAAAGGTAAGTTCTTCGACTATTCCAGCACCAAGTGTCCCTAAAATCATTATTATTATCATATGAATACTTGATGATGATGTATAAGTTTCCCTAACATAGCTTTCATAATTTGAAAGTATGTCTGGAAGGTATGGATGTATAAGATTCCATAGAAAATCCATAAGGAAGTTTAATGCTAAGATGCCTATTACTGCTATCAGGTAATAACTCCAATGGTTCGGTTGTTTTAATCTCAATACAGTTTTCTGTGGTAGCTTTAGTATTTTATGAACTAGATAAAGGAGTAATATCCCTGCTAGTAAAGGAGTTATCTGCAATATGATTTTTAATGTAGGGTCTCTTAGTAGTTCTTCGGTGTCTATGGTTTGGTTTTGAGAGAACATGATTAACATAGTATATATATTGGATAGAACAATTGCTAAAACAAAGCTACCAGCAATAAGTAATAGATATGATAACCAACCCACTGAAGGTTTTAATCCGGTCATAGGGTCAAAATCTTTGTTTTCTTCCTTGTTGGTTGGATTTGAGAAGTCTCCCTCTCCATCTTTATGGGGACCTTTATTTTTGAATTCTAACATACATCATCTCCAATATTAACAAATCAAATAACCTATTTTAATAGTAAAACATAATATAAACATAATAATGATTTAATATTAAACCAACCCTATATGCTTTTTATATTGCTTATATATTGTTTCATATTGAATTTTCTTTTCAAACCGTTATAATTCATATACCTTACTTTTCCGAATATTGGTCGTTCTTTCCAGGCTTGATCATGCTTACCAAAGCACCATGCAATGCCAGCATAACCATTGGGGTCTCTACCGTCTATTGAATACTTATTATTAAGATAAATTGCATAGCTGAATGCTTTTTCAGGACTCTCACTCCATTCTAATATTTTCTTTCCCCAATACATACGCATATATCCATGCATCTTACCCGTTTTGACCATCTCCATTTGTGCTGTATTCCAATATTCATCATGTGTATTAGCTTTTTCTATATCTGATAAAGAATAGATAATGCTTCTTTCATCGGATTTATGGTTAAATAGAGTATTTCTAGCCCAATCTGGTAGACATTCTATATTATCATAAGTTTTATTATAATAGACAAAATTAATACTAAGTTCCCTTCTTACTATCAATTCTTCTAAATAGGCATCTTTTCCTGTTGAATTATCTTTTTCCATTACTTTGATGGCTATATATATAGAAGAGATTTGTCCAAAATGTAGGTAAGGGGACATATTTGATTGATAGGTTAGAGATGGTTCATTTCTAAATTTATCATATTTGCTGAGTTTATTGTTAATAAAAGATTTAAGATAATCTTTTGCTTGACTCGTACCACCTTTAATCCAATCTACTTTTTTAACACTATGGTCAATATTTAACTTTTTCATAATTTCATCAGGATTTTCTACTTGTATTATATTATCTAATTTTAATTTTACATATACTGATTTATTATTGAGTTTTCTTGGTTTAATAGGAGAAAGATAATCGATTAAGAATTTATTGATTTTAGGTCGAATGGTTCTAGCCATATATTCTTCTTTATCGGAAGCAATTTTAACCGGTATGATAATATCAGCCTCAATTTGTATGAAAGTGCAATTTATCGATTTTGCTACGGTTTTTCTCCAATTTTCTTGTATTTTTAGATAACCTTTATCTGTAATGATTATTGAAGCATATTTTGATATTTTTATAACTTCATCAGGAGGGTAACCATAAATTATATATAGTTTTATCCCTCTTTTCATTAGTGATTGGTTAAGTTCGATTAAACCCTCTATCATAAAGCAATAATGTCTTTCATTTGCTTCAGGAAAATCATCTGTTAATATAAAAATGGCAATTAAAGTTTTATTTAACTCATTTGCTCTATCAATAGAGTATTCTAAGGCATAATTATATTCGGTTCTTTGTGATTGTTGAATCCAGTAAAAGACAAAACCTTCTTTTTTAAGTGGTTTATTATTTAAATATTCTATTCTTGTATGGTTCATTTAATTTTATCAATTTTATAATTTTTTTGTAAGTAATAAATTAAAGATTAATAAATATAAGAGATGAGACAAGACTAGATATATTTTATTATATAAAACTATCCGCTTAACAATAATATTGCTAGCGGATAGTTTAAAGAGATTTGCATTATATTACCCAATTATTCTGAAGATTAATTGAGATTTAGAGTTAGCTTGAGCTGTCATAGCTGATGATGATTGTGATAGTATTTGATTTTTGGTAAGTTCCACAAACTCTCTCGCCATATCTGCGTCTCTTATTCTGGATTCTGCTGATTGTAATTTTTCTGTGGTCATATCTACACCTCTTTGAGCCATCTCCAGCCTATTCTCGAAAGCTCCAAGGTCAGCTCTTTGTTTGTTGACTTTGTTTAGAGCTACATCGATAACAGTAATGGTTTCGGTGGCTTTCTTAGAGGTTGTGATATCAACCCTATTTCCAGGTTCAGGGATGAGGAAGTCAATGTTAACATCAGCTACAGGATCAGTAATACTGGATTCAAGATAAACCAGTGAGTCTAAATCCTGAGCTTCTTCATTATAGAATGATCTTTCTCTCCATGCTAGATTATTGTTGTTGACTTCGTTTTCAGGGTCTTGTTGCTGTGATATCTGCTGATATGTGTTCTCTGGTCTCGCAGTGAATCCTAAAGCATGTGTGTTAAATGAACCAATCTCTACGAACATCCTTTCATCGGTATTAGCACCTGACTGAATAACTACACCATTTTTACCATGAGTTATATTGCCATCAGCATCGGTTTCATTAAAGTTGACATTTCTCGCATTCTCAATTGTTCCCTGATAATCGAATGTAGTAGTATCGTCGATGGTTTCAGGAACTTCGCCACCGAAACTATTCTGACCGAGTGAATAACCATCGAGTAGTCTAATAGTATTGAATTTAGCATCTTCATGTATTCGATTTAATTCTCTGGTCAATTGGTCAATCTCAACATTAATCTGAGCTCTGTCAGCATTTGTATATGTTCCATTTGCTGCCTGAACTGTTAATTCTCTCATCCTTTGAAGCACATCATTACTGGATTTAAGATATCCTTCAGCGGTCTGAGTTAGAGAAATAGCGTCCTGTATATTCTTAGAAGCCTGTTTTAAACCTCTAATCTGGGCGCGCATCTTCTCTGATACAGCTAAACCTGCCGCATCATCTGCTCCGCTGTTGATTCTTAAACCACTAGATAGCTTTTCGAGGGAATCATCTACATTTTTGACGTTGATATCAAAAATTCTTTGCGAATTCATTGCAGCTATGTTGTGATTAATAATCATAAAATTATCGCCCTCCTTGTTTTGCGATTAATAAGGGTAAGTGCTTCTTGATTCTTATATATGCTAAATCCGTTTATACAAATATAAAAATTGTTTTCAATCAAGCATTATAAATAAGCAATTAGTAACATACTTACTATTTTTTAATTTAAGCATTGTCTGAACTAAACATACTTTGAAAACAATAAAGCACTTATTTTTTATGTCGGTTGGTAAGATAGGCTAAATTTAATGATATGGATATATTTTTAATCGCTTTGACAGGATTTTCGATTGAAATCTGGTAAAATATGTTTATTTTGAATACCAATTATGTATAAGTTTTGTATGCTATAATAGATTTTGAAGATTGATTTTAATATCGATAAAAAAAGAATTTTATTTAGAGATAAGGTCAATTAATTTTTTATTAAATTCTTTTGCAGCATTATACCCCATTGATTTAAGTCTATAATTACGTGTAGCTGTCTCGATAATGATGGGCATATTCCTGCCTGGTCTTACCGGTATTAAGTAGAAGGGGACTTTTATATCTAATATGGTCTCCGTTTGGTCATCCAAACCTAACCTTTCATATTCTTTACTTTTCTTCCATTCTTCCAGATAAATGATGAGGTCTATGTTTATCTTAGAGCGTATGGCACTGACTCCAAACAGATGTTGAATATTAATTATCCCAACACCACGAATTTCCATATGATGCTTAATGATATCTGCCCCCTCTCCCTGTAGGGTATCAAAGTCAATCCGCTTCACCTTAACTAAATCATCAGCTATGAGACGGCTTCCCCTTTCTATAAGCTCTAATGCACTCTCACTCTTCCCAACACCACTTCTGCCTTGTATCAATACACCTACCCCAAATATCTCCATTAGTGTACCATGTAGGGTAGTCGATGGTGCGAAAATCTCATCTAATAACTTAATTAAAAGATTGACCAATCTGCTGGTGGATAATGAAGAGGATAAAATCGGAATATCATTCTCTTCACATAACTTTCTAAATGTAGGAGGGATTTCTTGATGATAAGATACGATACAGCATGGGATTTTATAAGAAAAAAATCCTTCACAGGTTTGATAATCATTTTGTTCTTCGATTTTTCTTAGGTATGATATCTCTTCTTTACCTAACATTTGTGTTCTTCGATAAGCAAAGTGTTCGGTAAAACCGGTTAAGCTTAGTCCCGGTCGATTTATCCCTACGGAGTAAATTTTGTTTTGCATGCCTTTAGGGGTGGATGATACAATCTTTATATCTATTCTACTGCGGGAGTTAATTATTTCTATAAATTTTTTTATGGTTATTCCTTCTTTGCTAGCGGCATATATATCAGGCATGAAGGATCTCCTTAAATAAAAAAGGATTATTCTTAACAAAATTGAATTACTTAATCGCCTTTCTATTAAGACTTTATGGGAATTATGCTAAATAAGGTAATAAAATATTAGAAAAAGGAAAAAAATAATTTAAATAAAAATTAAGTCTAAACTTTGGATAAAGATTATATAATTTATTAGGAAAATGCTTTTAAATTTAGGTTAACAGGTTTATTTTTTATATGAAAAGTCTATAACGGGGAGTTCTTATCAATGAAGTTAGTAAAACCATTAATAATCCTGACCATTATAATCATTAGTTTCTGCACTACTGCTGAAAAAACCACAAATGATAATACTAATGAAGATGAGGAAAATAATGTCGTCGGTGAAAATGCTTTTGATATACAGATAAAACCAATTCTTACAGAAGAAGAGGAGGAAAAAGCATCTCTAACCATTGACGAGATTATAGATAAATACAACTATGTGGAATCCCACTTTATCGCTCCTAAACCTATTATAGCAGATGAGGAATTCATCGGTGAAGCATATATACTAACCAATAAAGAATATTACGCTTATCTTAGAAATGTATACAATATAGGTAAGTTAAACCAGGAGGAATACCAGGAAGAATTGATGAAAGCATACCAACAAAGTGATAGCGGGAACTTCAGTGTTGTCCTATCCATATGGACGGATAACGAAGTTTACGCTAATCCTGATAATTGGAAGCTGGAGTTAACCATTAATGGGAAACGTTATGATAGTTTTACTCCTTCAGAAGATTATACTGCTCCATATCTACCTTTTTATTTAGAAGAAATTAGCAGGAAGTATTCAAATGATATATTGTATGAGTTTAATTTTAGCTTTACTTTTAGTAAATTGCCTGTAGGTAGTAGACCAGAAGTCCTAACACCAACCACTTTGATAGCTGATATTAGATTGGATATGTATTATGAATATTCACCGGAGACATTAACTGTAAAGTGGAATAATAGTGAATTTTATTCTTTTTATAATATTCATAATAAAGTTGAACCTATCGTTAAAATGGTTTTATCCGAGATACCTAATACTCCTGTAGGGAATAATGTAGAATTTAAATATGTAAAGGAATTTATCCCATTTGGAATTAAAGATGTTTTTCTGGATATGAGTCTGGAGAATTTCCCTTACCAAATACCTAATGAACAGCTTGGACTTCTACCGCCAACTCATTATTATATAAGCAGTTTCCTGGATAATGACGAGTATCTTACCTTTCATAAAGTTAGATATGTGCTTTATTATATATCATATTATGCTCCATTAGACTTTTCGGATTATATTCTATCCCGGTCTAAGAATAAAAAGTATTTGGTTAAGAGGAATATATTATATGAGGTGGAACTTATATTTAATGATTATCTTACTGAAAGAAGACTAGTTATAGTACCGGAAGAAGACCCACTAAGGGAGGATTTCCTAATAGAGAAAATTGGTTTTATGTTAAGGGATGGTAATATCGTATCATTATCTTTCTACTTTGGCGATGAAGTATCAACAGAGCTTATCAGCGAGCTTACATCAATATTTGGAGAGGAAAAGACTATAAATCCTAGACGGCCTTATGCCTGGAATGACCGTTCCAGAAGACTAATATATACATCAGATAGTAGGGCTTTACATTTTGTCAATAATAGTGAAATCTTGGAAATGGTCTCCAGTATGGAGAGATTCTTAAGGTTCTTTGCTTATCTTTATGAGAGTTACTATCTTAAGGATTAGTTATTTACATATTTGCTTTGAATTTTCTGATATAAATCTTAACCTTATATTTATTTATCCGATAATCTATACATATAATAAAATTACCTACAAGAGGGTAGTTTAATGCGGTCAAACACTCTTTATAAATGAGAGATGCGGGTTCAAATCCCGCTATTCTTGTAGGTATTATAAATTCTAGCAAAATTCCTTCCTGTTTTTATTTAACTTATAGATTATGATAGCAATATTATATAAAACTTTATAATACATGTTTTATTAAAAACCCATTTATTTTTTAGAGATAAGTGTTAATCTATATAACTTATAAATCAACCTTGAATACTAAAGGAGTTTAACTAATGACTATGAATAAGAGACTTATTTCCATAAGCATAGCAATTATTATGGTTTTTTCACTGGTGGGATTAGCATCAGCACAAAACTATGAAAAAAATATAGAATCGTATATTAAATCTGATTTACCTAAAGTAGTGATGAAGATTGACCTAAGGAATATAAAGAATACATTTCCTGATTTAGAACCTAGTGTAAATGCCGCACTGGAAATGAATCCTGATGAAAGAGGTGCTGACTATTACCAGGAAATGAAGGAATACGGTATCGACCTATTATCTATGACTGACAAATTGTACATAACCATGGAAGACCTTCCGATAGATGATAACTTCGATGCAAATCCGGATTATAATGCTAATACAAAAATGATGGTTACCATGATGGGTGATTATCCTGTATCACCATTCAGTAGTTTTCTAACAGAAAAAGGATTTAACGAAAGCGGTAACAATTCTTTTAAGCAATTCACCAAACAAAGCGAAAATGTTTCTATAACCATATTTGACCAGAAAGTAATAATGATAACCATGATCAATTCTACTGATTATATGGTTAACATAGTAAAGAATAATAATAATCATATTAGCGGATTTATGTCTCCATATGTCAAAGAGGCCATGAGAAAGTATAATCTTATGTATATTATCTTTGATTTTAGAGAACTCGAGCCTATAGATACTCGGGATTTTAAGAAGGAGTCTAGTAGCGTTATATCTAAGTTTAAAAACCTATCTGATGAGATAAAACTTATTTCAATGACTAATGGATTCTATTCTACCGCTAATAATGATGGTATGATATATGAGTTACAATTGGAGACGGATAGCTCTGAAGATACTAAAGTACTTAAAGATGGTATAACCCAGGCTTTCGGTATGGTTAAGGTAATAGCACCAGCTATGATTGGAACTATATCAGATGATGAGGATGTTTCTTATAGTTTTATTAACCATATGGCTAATAATGAATTTTATGATGCTTATGATATGCTAAATGCCAATAAAACAGCGAATATGGAATTTCGAGAATTGATTAAATTCTGGAATGGAGGAGTTGAAGATACTTATGGAGAATTCAAGGAAATAGTAAAGACCGAAAAGATTGTAGAAGAGGATAAGAATGAAAATCAAGATGAAAACACAGAACCACCGGTTAATGTAATCGTTACATGTCTATCCGAAACGGATGAATATTTCCATATTGTGGTTACTCTGGATAGTGATGATAAGATATCCGACTTTTATATAGAACCATATGATGGTGAATTTATTAAAGATGAATTGGACTTCAGCGAACCTCCTTTATTAACCAAGGAAGAACATAAAACAATCAGCAATTTCCTTTATTCATTAAAAGCTAGTAATGAAGGTACAACACTTATTGTAAGTATGACTTTTACTCAAAATTTGATGAATGTATTTGCATCATTATTTGCAAAGTATTCATTTGATTAATAAACTATATATATAACCTAATTTCTGGGAGGTTATCCTATATATAATGGTTAAATTTCGCACTTCCATGATGGAATCCAAAGTAAACATAATACCATTAATCAATGTTATATTCGTGATACTTATATTCTTCCTGGTCTTATATCGGTTCTCCACTTTTGATGTGGAAAGCAAGGATGACGAGACAGAGACAGAGACTCAGGAGTTAATCAAAGGTGAGTCACGGATTTATGATACTATGGAAACTGTTCTTGTTGAGGTTTCTGTCGATGGGACTGTATTCATTGATGGTAAAGAAATATCCAATAGCATAACCGATTTTAGAGAAAGAATAGAAGCTCCCAAGCAAACAATATGCATCCTGAATATTAATAAGGATGCTCCGTATTATACATTTGGAAAACTCATGTATAATCTAAAAATAGTCGGTGTTGAGAGGATAAGCTTCCTGGAAAAGGATTAAATAGAGGTTTTGTTAAACCATTTTTAAGGATTTAATGGATGATAAGGTTTAAATCACCAAAGAAGGCAAAACTGCACAGTCACCTGGTTCCACTTATTGATATCATCTTTGTTACTTTGATTTTCTTTCTTGTGCTGTATAGGTTTTCTACTTTTGACCTATCAGAAGGGTCAGAGGATGCAGACCATATTACAGCTGGTAATCTGAGTGGTACATATAAGATGGAGAATACAGTTTTTATACAAATAGATGTGGATGGTAACCTATTCGTAAATGATGTACAGATTGAGGATACAATCGATTCCATTGATAAGGTTATCGATAATCCATCCACAAAAAGTTGCATCATAATAATCGATGATAATTTATCATATGAGACTTATGGTAATCTAAAGAAGAATCTGGAAACTCTAGGTATAAAAAGGATTACATATATTAAATAGAATAAACCATTAATAGGAAAGGATTTTAACTATGTTTGAGTATTTTCAATTAGGCGGACCGATAATGTATGTCCTCCTTATTTGTTCTATAGTTGCGGTGGGAGTATTTATAGAAAGGCTGATATACCTTACCAAAACCAAACGAGAAATCAATTCACTATCCGATGAACTTCAGCAGATGGATTATACTAATATCCAACTCATCGAAGAAAAGCTGAGAGAGAATCCAGACAATATGTTATCCCGTATACTTCAAGTAATTGTAGATAGGATAAACCAGCCTACAGAAAGCGTCAAGGAAAGCGTAGTTAGGAAAGCTAATTCCGAAATACCCAATCTGGAAAAGAATATCACCGCTCTCGGTGTTATTTATAACATCGCACCAATGTTGGGACTATTGGGAACAGTGCTTGGTCTTACTATTACTCTGCAAGACCTCGTATCAGACCCGGAAAGGCTACTTACTGGTATATATGTTTCCCTGATAACCACTATTGCTGGTCTTATCATAGCGATTCCCACACATATTGCCCATAGTTACCTTACATCCAAGGTTAATAAATTGGTATTAAACCTGGAGAATAAGACCTCGTATTTCGTTGAGGAATTGAAGAGATAGGTAAAATTATGAATAGAAGACTAATTAAATGGCTGTTCTTATCCGCTCTATTACATATTCTAATCATTGTCCTAAGCTCTGTTTTACCTTTGCTTATAAGTCTTACTTTCGGTTCACCGGGTGTGGTTAGTGAAAAAGTTGCATTAACCGAAAAGATAGCCGAGGGAGAGGAGATATACGATGATGAGGAGCGTGAGTTATACATAGATAAGGATTCGGTAAATATCGATGTCGTTCCTGTCTCTAGGATTGAAGACACTTTTCCACCTGACATAGCTTCCGAACTGAATGAACAAATAAAGATTTATCGGGAAGAAATATCCCAAAGAGAGGAGGAAAACAAGGAAAAGCAGGATATTGAATTAGCACAAGCTCAACAGGGTATCAATGTAATTAACACATACCCTCTAGGAGTTCATGCTGACGTTATTCTACAAAACATGGATTTTTCTAAGCCATTTGATGCAGAGATAAGCTTCAGGGTAAACATTGATGGAAGTTTCCGGGCGATTGATGTTTCAGAATCCAGTGGGATGCCTATCATTGATAAATCCCTGGAAAATATCATAAAAGAGCTTAGTTCACAGAGAGTCGCATTCTTTACTAATTTCAGAAGGATGAGTATAATCATTGATTCTGATGGAGAGAATCTTTCTTTTACATTAAAGGCATTTTTGAAAGATGATCTGAATGCTTCTTCTATATACCTACTTTTAAATACGGCAATACAGGCTAGCAAGATTAATAATAAAGACGATGAAGAGACTATGACCCTCTTAAACAGCCTGGAACTTAAACAAGTGAGTAATACGATATTACTTACCATAAAGGCTGGTACTTTGTTTGTAAAGGAATCCATCAAGGATTAACATTATTTATCTTCATATAAATTTCATGCTATAAAACAATAATAATTACTTATTTATTTAATATTACAAAAAAATTTATATTAAGTATTTATTTAGAATAGGTTAAACCATTCACTAAGAAGTAAAATACATACTTTTATATAATTAAATGGTAAGATAGCCGATTATTATTCAAAGAGTTTTATAAAAAAGATTTTTTTAAGTATTTTTCTTTTCACTAATTTTATATATACAGGGAAAGAGATTATATTGTAATGTAGTGTAAATATTTTATACATTTGTTTTAAATTGGTTTTTATATACAACTTTAAAGAAACACATAGGTAAATATTAAGTATGATTTTTACCATAATTAATTCTAGAAAGACATTAAAATTATTTGTAATTGTGATTATTTTATTATTCTTATTCCCTATAACAACTTTATCACAAATCGACAGCGTAAAATTTGAAAATATCTCCGTTCAAGATGGTCTGTCTCAAAGCTCTATTGTGGTTATACTTCAAGATAGTCGGGGATTTATGTGGTTTGGGACTACTGACGGACTTAATCTATATGATGGATATGACTTTAAACTATACGGACAGGGTCTTTTAATAAGAAGCCTATATGAAGATAAAGAAGGATACATCTGGATAGGAACTTTTGAGGAAGGACTATTCAGATTTGACCCGATTAGGGAAGAGTTAATCAACTATCATTATAAACCAAACAATCCAAACAGCATAAGCGACAATGATGTACGGGGTATTCTCGGAGATGATAAAGGAAATTTATGGATTGCTACTTTTGGTGGGGGATTAAACTATTTCGATAGAACCTCCAAAACATTTAAAAGATTTAAACACGACCCTAACAATATCGATACAATCCCTCATAACAGTTTAAGAGGATTAATAGAAGATGAGAATGGTATTATATGGATGCCTAGTCATGGTGGAGGATTAATACGATTTAATCCGATTACCAAAGAGTTTAAGCAATATATACATCAAGAAGATAATCCTCAATCCATCAGCCATGATATTGCTATGTGCCTAGTGCAAGACGATAATAGCAAGATTTGGGTAGGGACTTATAAAGGTTTAAATCTATTTGATAAATCTAGGGAGAGTTTTGAAAGGTTCTTGAAAGACCCTAATAATGATAGAAGTCTTAGTTTTAATCTTATTCAAAACCTCTACAAAGATTCTCAAGGTAGAATTTGGGTAGGGACTTTTGGTGGCGGATTAAACCAATTTCATAAAAAAACCAAATCTTTTACACGATATCAATATTCCCCAACAGACCAATACAGCTTACGAGATAATTATATATTGTCCATATATGAAGATGCTTCAAAACTTATTTGGGTAGGGACTAATTGGAATGGGATATGTAAGTTCTTACCTAAAAGAAAATTCACTCATTATAAAAGTAAACCGGGAATAGAGAACTCGCTTAGCGTTGACCCGGTTTGGTCGATACATTCTGATAGATATGGTCTTATATATATCGGGACATCTGGTGGTGGTTTGAATATTTTAGATAGGGAGAAAGAGCGATTCTATCATTATAGACATGACCCAGATGACCCTAAAAGCTTAAGTTACGATGATGTTAGAGAAGTATACGAAGATAGAGAAGGGAATATATGGGTAGGAACCCAAAATGGTGGCTTGAATAAGTTCAATAAAGATACACAAACATTCACAAGATACCAGCATGACCCAGGAGACCCAAAAAGCCTTAGTCATAACGATGTAAGAGAAATATATCAGGATAGACAGGGCAATCTATGGATTGGAACATTCGGTGGTGGATTAAATCTATTCGATATAGATAGCGAAACATTCATTATCTACCATGAATACAAGAAGGATAGTCTAAAAAATGTAAATGCTGATAATATAAGAGCAATATATGAAGATAGTAGAGGAACCCTATGGATTGGTAGCTATGGAAAGGGATTATATACCTTAAATCGGGAATCTAATCAATGTGAAAACCACTATCAGGATATGAATGGTAGCCCAGAATCTATCAATAATGATAAAATATCTTCTATTTATGAAGATGACGATGGTATATTATGGATCGGGACTTATGGTGGTGGATTAAACCGTTATGATAGAGATAAGGAGAGTTTTGAGCATTATACAAGTGAGCATGGTTTACCCAATGAGGTGATATATGGAGTATTAGGTGATAATAACGGATATATATGGATGAGTCATAATAAAGGAATATCCAGATTTAACCCGGATACCTTAGAGTTTAAAAACTTCAGTGTCCAGGATGGTCTTCAGAGTACGGAATTCAATAGCGGAGCTTATCATAAGAGTAGCACTGGAGAAATGTTTTTCGGTGGTATAAACGGCTTTAACAGCTTCTATCCTTATGAGGTTGTGGATAGTGATTTTAAGCCACCTGTGTATATAACATCAATAAAGAAGTATGATAAAGAGATGAATTTCCGTAAGTCTATATATGATGTGGATGAGATACATTTAGACTGGAATGATGATTTCTTCTCTTTTGATTTTACCGCGCTAGATTACACTAACCCTGATAAGAACCAATATGCTTATAAGCTGGAAGGATTTAACACCGATTGGATAAAAACGGGTAATAGAAGATACGCTAGTTATACTAATTTAGAAGGTGGTAAATACAAATTAAAGATAAAGGGTTCTAATAGTGACGGAGTTTGGAATGATGACCCAATTTCCATAGATATAACAATCGAGAACCCGCCATGGCAAACCTGGTGGGCATATTCTTTATACAGTTTTATTTTTTTGGTAGTGGGTTTTAGTATAGCTTATGGAATAAAATCAAAGATAAATGTACATAAAAGAGAACTGGAAAAGGAGCGGGAAATCTCCGATAAACTCCGTCAGGTAGATAAACTAAAGGATGAGTTTTTGGCTAATACTTCACATGAATTAAGAACCCCTCTTACCGGTATAATTGGTATAGCAGAATCTCTTTTGGACGGAGTAGAAGGTAAACTCTCAAGAGAAGTCCAGGAAAATTTATCCATGATTGTATCCAGTGGTAGAAGACTAGCTACTCTCGTTAATGATATACTGGATTATTCAAAGATTAAAGAAGATGATATTATACTCAATGTAAAATCCATAGACATGAAGCAGATTTGCGAAATCGTAATGACTCTATCGAAAACCATGGTAAAAGATAAACGAATCAAGTTGATAAACGCTATACCTGATGGAATATACGCAAGAGTTGATGAGAACAGGATTCAGCAGATAATGTATAATCTTATTGGTAATGCTATCAAATTTACCAAATCCGGTCATATTAAGGTGGATGCTTGGTATGAAGATGATTACCTTCATATAAAGGTAGAAGATACTGGTATTGGTATTTCCAACAAGAGAATAAAAGACATATTCAATGTTTTCGAGCAAATTGATTCATCAATAGAAAGGGAATTTGGAGGGACAGGACTTGGCCTTTCTATAACCAAGAAATTAATCGAACTTCATGGGGGGGAAATTTGGGTAGAATCAACCCTGGGTAAGGGTAGTGTATTCCATTTCACTTTACCAAAAGGTGAAGATATACAATATGATTATAAACCTACATTTGATATGAATAAGATTAACTCAATTATAGAGAAAAAGGACCAAATTGAAAAATCCGGTTTAATATATGATGAAGTTCCCACTAATGAAGACTACCAAGGAAATTATAGAATACTTATTGTGGATGATGAACCGGTTAATCTTATGGTAATAAAGAATTACCTTTTGATAAACCATTATTATGTAATAACAGCTTCTACTGGAGAGGATGCTTTAGAATATATTAATGAGAACTCTGATAACTTACCTGACCTTGTACTGTTAGATATTATGATGCCTAAGATATCCGGATATGAAGTGTTGAGGAAGATAAGGGAAGAGTATACTAATTATGAACTCCCTATAATCATGCTCACGGCGAAAATCAGGTCTGAAGACATAAAGGTTGGTTTAGAGTTAGGGTCTAATGACTATCTTACTAAACCATTCGATAAAACAGAATTGATAACAAGGATCAACCTTCATATACAATTAACATATACCCAAAGAGAACTGTCCGAACTAAACAGAGAGCTGGAGGAAAAAGTCCAGGAAAGGACATCTCAATTAGAAACAGCCCATGCTAAAGTCCAGCAAGCCAACGAAGAATTATTGCAAACCAACGAAGAATTGGAACAATCCAATGAAGAACTCTCATCCAGCAATAATGAATTAGAATATACCATACAACAGCTTCAAGAAACCCAGCAAAAGATGATGGTTCAAGAGAAGATGGCTTCACTGGGGTCTTTGATGGCGGGAATCTCTCATGAGATTAAAAATCCGCTAAACTTTATCAATAATTTCTCTGATGTTTGTATGAAACTTTCTGTGAAACTTAACCAGTTGGTTATGTCTAATAGTATATACTATAAAGATAATCCGCATTATACAGAAATGAGTGTACTGGTTGATAGAATAGTAAAGATAATGGAGAAAATTGTTAAACATGGGAAAAGAGCGAATGATATTGTTCATAGTATGCTTATATATTTCCATGGGGGTGAACTTAAGAAAAAACCCTCTAACATTAATGATATTGTAAAGGAGTACTCAAATCTATCCTATAATGGTATGAAGAGTATAGATAATGCCTTTTATGTAAAGACCAGTTATGAACTGGACAAAAATGCTTCTTTAGTTCCTGTTATTACTTCCGAAATTGGTAGATTAATACTTAATCTATCCAATAATGCTTTCTATTCAGTGTATAAGAAAAAGATTAGTCATGAAGGAGAGGCTTTTATCCCTGAAGTTACTTTCAAAACCATCGATAGTGATAATAAAATTGATATCATTATTCAGGATAATGGAGAAGGGATAAATAAATCTGTTAGAAAAAAAGTTTTTGAGCCTTTCTTTACTACCAAACCCCCTGGAGAAGGAACAGGACTAGGTCTATCTATAAGTTATGACATTGTGGTAAATCAACATAATGGGAGTATAGATTTTGATACCAAAGAAAATCAGGGAACTGTATTTAAAATTTCCTTACCAAAATAATGGTTTTTGAGTTTTATGGTTTAGCAGCTTTTTGGAGGATAATTTAGTGGTAAATGTAATCGTTGTAGATGATGAAGAAGATGTACAATTCCTCTTTGAACAAGAATTTTATGAGGATATTGAAAGTTATAGGATTAAGTTTCATTTCTTTTTGACCGCTATAGAGGCTTTAGCATATATAAATAGTATTGATATTAACAATATTGATTATATAATTTCTGATATATGCATGCCTGGTATAAATGGTTTAGATTTTCTTAAAAAAATTAAGGAGGATTATCCCCAATCTAAAATCATTATGATTACTGCTTCGGTTAATAAAGAATACTATGAAATAGCCAAGGAATATGGTGCTGAAGATTATATGGTTAAACCTATTGATTTCAATAGTCTAAAACAAAAGTTCTTCTTTAATAATAAATTATAATATTATACCTCTTTATACAAATCATATCCTACAATCCTATTTCTATAGTATAATAAAAGCTCCGCATCCTTTATAATTAATGAATCATTCTTTAATGATATTACATTTCTATCTCCATATATTGAAAAAATCTCTAAACCCAATTTTACTAATTCCTGAGGAGTTTTATCTTTTATTTCATCAGCAAGCATTATTTTATATTTGTCAGACATATCCTTAAGCTTATTATAAACTCGTTCTATAGATTGATATACGAGATTTAATGATATACCTTTTTCGAGTTTCTCCATATTCTTAAGTAAGATATATAATTTGCTATCATCATCTTCTACCGGGCTTAACTCTCTTTTAGCTAATTCGTAAACCACAAAAGACAGCAGTATATTGGAGAATACGATATTATTTTTATAATATTCTTTAACTATTTTCTTACCAAGATTTTTTACATAGATTGAGTTTTTCGGACCTGATGATATATATTTTCTGTTTTCATCAAAAAGGTATCTTGTGATATCAATTTTATGTCCTTCTTTATCTAAAGAGTTACCATTCATATCAACAGTATTACCAAAGACATCCATTGGATTCGCTATATTAAAATATGCTTTTAATTGGGTGCTGAGGGTTTTTAGTAGATAATCGCTTATTTTTTCAGTTTTAGATGTTTCATCATCTATGATGATATTGGGGGAGGTTTTTTTCAGATAGCCTTGTATCATGGTTTTAGCTTCGAGTGTTATGTGATAGTTGATTGTAGCTGGAATTATATAGATATTAGGTCTTGGATTCTTGTTCTTAATATTGTTTAAATAAGCATTGAAAGCAGAGCCTAATAAACCCAGTTTAAGATTATTATCAAGGATATTGGAGCGGGTTCTCCCTCCATTAGGGAAGAATATGTTATGATAACCTAGTTCCATAGTTATGGTTGCGAACTCTTTCAATACATCTTTATAAATAATATTACTCTTTTCCCGGTCTATAGTATAAGCCCCGATCTTTTCCATGAAGAAAGCCAGGATAGGATTAGAATATAGATTAATACCAGCACCATAAAGGAAAGGTGGCAGACCGATTTTACCTATAGATAAACCTGTAATCATAGAATCCAGGTTTGAAGAATGGGTTGGAACCAAGACGATTGTCCCTTTCTTCTCCAGTTTTTGTATGGTTTCAATCTTCCCTTTAACTTCGATGGTTTCTTGGTCTTCTTTCCGTAGGAATGGATTTAATATACTTAGGATAGAGTTTTTAGAAAACATGAAAGGCAGTATATTATTTAGAACATGATAAACAAAATCATATGCTAATTGGTTAAATTTACCAGCTATTTCATCGAAATATTTTTTTATAATATCATTTATGATGTCTTTCTTCTGCTGGTAGTTAATTCTGTAAAAAAAGCTCTTAATGTATCTCCAATATTTGATATCTCTATTTCTATGTATAGCTGATTGGCTCTTTTTAAGTCTTTCTTCTTCATTAATAATAGTATTGCTAATTAGGTTATCAATGAACCTTATAGAAACCTTATCATTAAAATACTTGTCATTAAGCCTTTTAACAAGCATATCTTTAGCTATTAGGACATCTTCTGATTTCATTAATTAACTCCGGTAAAAAAATCTCCATGATAGTTAATTAATAATATTATGGTAACTTTTCAATATAATTTATCATATCTCTAACCATACTTCTATCGGTATCTAAAATTGATGATATTTTTTCCTCGGAGTAGTTAGCGGTATTAAAGTCTTTGAAAATCTTTTTTAAAAACATAAAAAAATGGTTCTTTTTGATATTTAAATAATCTTCAAGTCTCTTATCATCCTTCAAATTTCGCATATAATTATATACATAAGGTATTTCTTCCATAGAAATGAAATAATAGTATTTATCCCCTGTTTCCTTAGATGGAACAACGAACTTAATAACACCGGTAGGAGGTCGGGGATTTACTACTTCATTGAATATCTGTTCTAATCTTTCATAACCTATTTCTTTGAATTTAGGTAATAGCCACTTTATATAATCTTCTTTTCTAAAAAAGCCTATATACTGATTAGATGCTTTAACCGAACCTTTCAGTAGTATTTTGAATCTCTCTTTAATCTGTTCGGTGATATGGTCATCGGCACTGATAGTAGAGATACTGCTATTAATTAGTTTTTCTTCTTCTTCTAAATTAGGTGGTAGGGTGATTTTGGTCATATCGAGGATAAGTTTTGTTTCATATATTTTGATTATGTCTTCTGTTTCCAAGATTTTCATCCCGGTCTTTATATGTTCTAATAACCTGTTTACTAGATTTTGTATGTTCTTTCTAGCTATCGAATTAGTGCAGTTTTCCGGATTAAAATCTTCCGGAGAGCATATAGCAAATTTATCAGTATTCACTACTTTAAAGATGTCCGATACCTCATATTTTTGTT
>CAYUUC010000041.1:0-19195 GCA_964447635.1 uncultured Spirochaetia bacterium | reverse complement strand
GAATTCCAGCATAATTTCTTTAACTTATACTAAACATCATTAAAAACATTATTCAATAAAAAGGTGATTATCCTTATGAAAAAACTAAGTAGAGTTTTGATACCATTAATCATGGTTTTACTCATAACAACAGTAACCACAGCAATACCAAAAGATGAAACAGCTTTGATAGATATAAATAAGGTCTACTGGGAATACAAGGAAACCAGGAAAGAACAGCAAAGGCTTAATGCTCTTAAATCTGATATGGAAAAGAATATCAAACCGCTAGCGTCTAATCTAAATCGTACCAGAAACCTTATTAATACCGGTACATACACCAAAAAAGTAAAATACGAATACATGAAGGAATACTTTCTGTTAAGTAGCGAGTTGGACCAGTTAGTCGAAGAGTATAACAGCCAGTTAATGAAGATGGAACAACAGATACGGGAGAACCTCCTCGCAGACATATGGACCTCCATCGAGACTTACTCCAAACTCAAGGGATATAAGTATATCTTCAAGATAGGGAAAGATGATGTTATCGCATATGACCCCGAATTGGACATGACAGAAGAGGTCATCGGCTTTTTGAACACCGTTCCCAATGCATCCGAGCTGGAGGTACAAGGCACAGCCCTGGTATTGAAAAGCAACGCAAGGTTAATCACTGGTGGAAGGGCACTTTCACTTCCTCAAGGTAGATTCATCTCCATACTAAACGACCCGGAAAACATATTGAGCCATAAGTCCAATGGGAAGCAATTCTCATCTGACAAGAATGGTTACAGCGTTACAGCTATGTATGATGGTAAGATAGGTGTGATAGATGTAGAGAAGATAACCACAAATCTCAAGAGCTATCCCGTAGAATTGAACTTAGGTACCGATTATAAGACTTATATCGGCTTTGAGAACTATATCAATTCAGAAAGGAATAGCGAGACCGGACAATACGACCTCACCGTGATTAAGCTACCACGGCTTTATGTGGAAAGAGAGGACGCCAGCGATAAATTCAATAGTATGGGCATAACCAGCTATAGCGCCCGTGGAATGAAAAAGCTGGAGATATCCGAAATCAAGGACATAGAAGGGGATGGCATAGTGGAAATGGTCTTCTATTACCAAGAGAAGGATGGTTCAGAGTATCTGAGGATACTTCATGCGGTGAAAGAGAATAACAACGATATCGATATAGAGAATGTATCACCGACAAGGGATTTCCAGATAAGGAATATCCTAATTCCACGAACCTCCAACCAAAGAGGACTGAGCCTTATAACAGAATCCAGTGGTGATAAATTCTATTCGGTTGAAGATAATGGTGTTATATCATTTAATCAGAACCAAACAGAATATTGGTTCAAACCGAACAAAAATGAGAGTAATCCCTACCGAAGTATAAAACCTACTAATAAGACCCTTAAATATAAGTTCAACCGGGAAACTGATAAGTATGAATTGATAGAAACCGAAGGTCCATTCTATATTAAGAGAGGTTTTGCCAAGAGCTTCGCTGTGGTTTTCGAATCACCCGGGGATAAAAACCACATATCTGAGATACGGAAGAATGACTCATATCATATTCATAGTGCCTCCTCATATGAGGGAGAGGATGAACATAGTCATGACCTATGGTTTAGACTCATATTGGAAAAAGAGTTTACCAATGAAGAAGCCCTTGTAGAAGGAGGTTTCCCGAAAGACCCTGCATCCAGCATATACAATGATTATCGTAAGAACCCGTCTAATGGAAGGATTACCATACGGTACTATGCTTATATACACGGTGAAGACCTTAATGTAAATAGTATTATCAATTTCCTCGGTCTACCAATGGAAATCAATGTATTTTAATAAGATAAGCTTTGCTTGTATTTAAAAATATATATTAAACCTAATGGCTATCCCGCCTACGAAATGGTGGATCTCCCCCATAGGAAAGGTCATCATGTATCCACCGAATAATCCAAGTCTCAGGTTTTTCCAAATATCATATTCAACGAAGATTCTTGGATATAGCATTATATCATAAGCGAAAGCTACGGAGAAGTCAAACCCGGCATAAAATTTATCCATGCGATAGAATAGACCGGCATAAGCACCAAAATATGTTGTTACATTGTCAAAAAATATCACATCCGGGTCAAAGTTCTCTATATCCACCATAAAATTACCAAAACCACCAAAGCGTAGCCAGTTCATAGCTTCGATATTTATCCTTAGACCACCGAAAACCCCGTCTGGGTTGAGGAAGAAGCCGAAGTCCGGTCCGATTGATAAACACTGGATAAAACCTTTCTCTTCTTCATCCTCTTCTTGCATTGATGACATTAGATTGTTATCCGAATCCAAGTCAATTATGGATTGGGCATTTATCGTTATTGGGAATAAAATAAGAATCAAAGCTATAAGTAAAATAATTTTCTTCATAAAATAATAACCTCACCTTTCTGTTGTGATTCTTCTTCAAAAACCATATAGACACGAAAACCTCTTACCTGATTTAAGTTTAGAGGATAAGCGTCTTATCAAAATATGAAAAACATATATAAAAATAGTAAATTTAATTATAAATTATTAATAGATAGTTAATAAAAAAAATTCTATCACGAAGTTTTTATCTTTCAATTCATCTGAAATATTATTATATTAACATTAGAAGTTGGAAAAATAAGCGTACACATTGGGATAAAAATGGATACAACAATAACATATAATCTACCCGATATTTCCCTTTATGATTACGAAAAAGGTGAGTATGGCAGATATAAAATATGGGTTCCTGAAAAGAATATGGTTATAGTCGGCAGAGGGAGCAACTTAAAAGCAGAGGTTAATCTTGAACTTACACAGAAAGACAATGTATCGGTGATAAGGCGGGACTCCGGTGGATGTTCTGTATTCCTATCACCTAATATGGTGGTAGCATCATTCGCTTTGTATGGACAGAAGCTGATTAACCCGATGGTTTATTTTCGATTGTTCAATGGTTTTGTGATAAAGGCTCTTAGCAGAATGGGCTTGGACGATGTTGAAATTAAGGGCATATCTGACCTTGTGGTGAATGGAAAGAAGATATCCGGTAGTTCGATTTATCGTAATAAGAACCTGGTATTGTTCCATATAGTAATTAACTTAAGTGAAAAAGCAGAGCTTATAGGAAGATATCTCAAGCACCCGCCGAAAGAGCCCGATTATCGTAAAGGTAGGTCTCATCAGGATTTTGTTGCATCTATTCAATCCTTAGGCTTAGACCTATCTAAGGAAGACCTGGAGGGGGAAATATCGTTAGAATGGGATGAGTATATCCTGCGAGGAAAACATATATGAGATTTGACTTTAATTTAGGCAAAACAACATATGATATCCAGAAGAAGATTAAATCCAGGATGAAATTATCATCGTTAATCACCGCCATTATCGCCTTTTCTTATTTCATTTTCGCAATAATCTACTATTCCATCACTAATCCAGAATTCCCGGTATATATCTATTCATTCCCCGCTGGTATTGTATTAATAAGCCTGGTATTAGTGTTGAAGGAGCATTCCAAGGCTGGTATTGCCTTAATAGTTTATTCTATACTAGCATACATCATAACCAGGAGCTTTACCCTCGACCTACCTTTAACCATAGACACCATGTATATCTATACCCATACAATATGCGTTATGATAGTCATATCCGGTTTTGTACTAAGCAAGTATCATTCCATATTCATATCGATAATAGTCATCCTATACATCTTAATAGGGTCGATATTCTTTATAAGAGATTTGTCATACTTACGCAATATAGTCCTTATCATCTCTCAAATTGGTATTATAACGGTGGTTGTGTATTACTTCACCGGTGTGATTATGTCTCTCTTATACAAAGCGGCTGAAGAGACGGATAACACCAAGAAAGCTATGATGGAACTGAAGGAGACGGAAAACAAGCTGAACATATTGAATAATGAACTGGAAAGGAAAGTGGAAGAAAGGACATACGAACTGAATGCTAGAAACAGAGAATTCATCAGAGAGTTAAACATGGCTAAGCGTGTCCAGGAGAGCATCATCCCAGCAGAAACAGACCTATTCATAAAAGATGGGATACAGGTATCGGCTTACTATGCATCAATGGCAGGTGTCGGAGGAGATATCTTCGATGTAATAAAGCTTAGTGAAGATGAATACAGCTTCTACATGGCTGATGTTACCGGTCACGGAGTACCGGCGGCATTGATAGCCTCGATGGCTAAGGTCACCTTCGAGTCATACTCATCAAAAGACCTCTCTCCTGGTGAAATACTCTCTCATGTTAATAAAGACATGTATAGATTAATAGGAGATGTCCCTCATTACCTCACCGCCTACTACATTAAGATTAACATAAGTAGCGGTGAGTTATCCTATTCTAGTGCAGGGCATCCTCCTGCACTACTCTATCACGCTGATGACGGATTGGTGAACAAACTCGATACTAAGTTCGGTACTCTAATTGGTTTACTGGATGACCAAGTAAAGTATGAGACGGGGCGACTCCTCATAAACAAGGGTGATAGGGTGATTATGTTCACAGACGGCATACTGGAGGCTAAGAACCCGAACGACGACCTTTACTCATATAAAAACCTTATCCGTTTCATACAAAAGAACTCCAGATTGTCCGCCAAAGACTTTATAGCATCACTGGTGAAAGACATTGAAGAGTTCAGCGAGAAGAGAGCTCCGGAAGACGATAGAGCATTGCTATGTATAGAATACACCGGAGAAACCGGCAAACACAAAAAGTATTCCATCACATATAAACAAAGCAATAACTGACATCCCCAAATCATACAGGTAATTGATTTATACTATTATATCGATTTATAGTGATGTTTTCTTTCTTCAAGAGATTTAGATAATTGTTAATGAGTTTTTCAACCAAGGCGACATTCTCGTCAAGGTTGGGGGTCTGTTGCTTCCATAAAGCTCTGGTTAGTTTTTTATATCCACGGGGTAGCTTATCGAAGGAGTATGCGTCTTCGACCCCTCGATAGTAATCATGAGTTACCCAACTTCTGTTCAGCAAGCATAGAGCGAGGTTCATCTCCATGACTACTTCTATCACTGAAGGATAAAGGTCATCATAATAGCTACGGTCTTTACAGGACAGTATCCTTCCATATGATTCAAAGACCATTGATGGGAGCAATTCCTGTAGCTTTTTTCTGAAATTATCTTCAGGAATAGATTTACCTTTTAATATTAAATCATCAACATACTTTTGATTTCCATACAAGACCTTCATTATGCTTAAAACCCCCATGTAGTATGGCCATCTTAGCCCTGGTTTACTTACTAACTCTTTAATTTGCCGTTCCTTTATCACTTCATAATTGACCACGATATCCTTATATAGCAGTGACTTACCTTTAAACCTGGACCTATTAGTCGCTATTATCATTAACTCCAGGTCTGAGTATGGTGTATCTGTTTTCTTTGAGGTAGAGCCGTATAAACCACATATTAATATTCCTTTTCTATGCTTCTTTACCAATCGGTCGGATAATTGTTGAGCAAGTGACATTCTTTCCTTATGTTCCATTTCATTAGCCTTTTTATACTCAAATATTTAAGAAATTGAAGTCATCTTATCTCTAAGACCTCTTTCAACCTATGACTATAGAATAAATAACATTTGAGTATAATCAAAAAATGCTAATGTAAAAAGTAATAACTTTACTTAAAATCAATAATTATTTTTGAATTTCACTTAAATAAAAATTATCTTTTAGTTATAATTGAGTCAATTTAATATAGGTATATCATGATATGGATTTAATATCATATTCTTCATACGAAATAATGCCTTTGAAAGAAGAACCCCGATTTAATTTAACAGTAGAATATCTTAATAGACGACTTTCGAAAGCTCATGTATCAATAGCCAGGATATGTAATCTCACCGGTAAGCTACATGATGGGATGGATACGCTTAAGGTTGCTCTTGTTAAACTAAAGACGCCTAAGGAAGAGTCCCGTCTTAGGATTGAACTGGCAAGGCTTATGCTCAACAATGGACTCTACAATGATTCGCTTATCGAGTCCGGGAAAGCATTAGACATAGCATTGAAAACCGAGGAGAAAGACATCCTATCCGACGCCCTCTACAACATAGGCGTAGCTCATAACAGCAAGAATGAATATGATAAGTCTTTATACTACCACAATGAGGCTTTAGAGATTAGGAAGCACCTCAAAGACCTTAAACGCATATCCTACTCACTGGTCAGTATTGGCATCGTATATAGTAGCCGTAGCGATTATGAGACCGCTCTCGACTTTTACGGACGGTCAAAGCGTCTTATGGAGGAGATTGGTGATGAGTTGGGTATCGCCAACCTACTAAATAACATAGGTAATGTCTATGCTAAAAAGGGAGACCACGAAACCGCTCTGGACTATTATTTTCAATCCATGGTTATGATGAAGAACATAGGTTTTAAATCGGGTATATCCAAGACATTGAACAATATGGGTGTTATTTTCAACAACCAGGGCAACAAAGAGGTGGCTCTTGACTATTATAATAAATCGCTGAAGATAATGCAGGATATGAATGACAAGTCCGGCATCTCCGACTTCCACAACAACATGGGTACGATGTATCTAAAAGAGAAGAACTACGCCAAAGCCCTGAACAGCTTCTTCCGTTCTATAACCATCAGGAGGGAGATTGAAGATAAAGTCGGTATAGCGGAGATTTTCAGCAATATCGGTATCCTATATAAGTCCAACTCAGAATATGATAAAGCGATGAAGTATCACCAAAAGTCACTTAAATTGAGGCAAGAGCTAGGGGACAATATCGGAATATGCCGATCATTGAGTAATATCGGTAATGTATACACCGGAAAGAAGAATTACCAAGAAGCGGTTGAATACTACGAAAAGTCTCTGGAGAATGCGAAAGAGATTGGCTACATCACCGGAACAATCGCTGGTTTGAAGAATGTATCCTTGATTTACATAAAGAATAAGCAATACGATAAAGCCTTACAGAACTACGAAGAGCTGATGAACACGGCAGAGTCGATTAATGACCCTGACCTTATCAACGAATGCCTGAATCTGATAGGGAATACTTATTTCAACATGAGGGACTATGATAGGGCTTCTTCATACTTTAACCGTATCATTGACAGCAATAGACCTACCACCGACCAACTCACCGGTTCATTGACTAAATTAGCCATCATATATACCAAACTAAAGGATTATGACAAAGCGATTGAGTATTATAAATATGCTATAAGCCGTGCTAAAGAAGAGAATGATCGCCAAAAGCTGTCTATCTTCCTGAAAGATGTTGCCCTAATCTATAAGCAGAAATGCGATTACGAACAAGCCTTGGATTATGCTAACCGCTCATTGGTTATCAGCAAGGAGACAGGGAATAAAAGACCGATGTCCGATGCGTTGCATATCGTCGCTATATCCTTTCTGAATAATGGTAACCCTCAAAAGGCGGTGAAGTTCTTTAACTACTCGCTGGACATCTCAGAATCTCTTCTCATAACGGAGAAAGGCATTTCTAATCACTCTTACCTTGCCACCGCCTATCTCAAACTAAAAGATTTCCCATCGGCCCTTCAACACACCGTTAAAGCTCTTACCGGCATCAAGACCACCGGTTCAGACCCGGAACATGGCAGGTCTTATATGAATATTGCCCGTTGTATCTCGGACATAAATAGATACAACCATAATGCCCTTAGCAGTATGATGAAGCCTATCCGCTCAATCACCGGTTTGGAGAACGATGCGGTGCTGTACTATAAGATAGCATACGAGGAATCCCTCGCTAACCAATACATAAACACACTCATCCCCACCCTTTACAACTACGGATTGTATCTATACAAGACTGGAAAGTATAATGATAGCATATCACGGCTGGAAGAAGCAATAGACATAGCAAAGAAACACAATATCAAATGTGAGATAGAACGCATAAACTCGATCATAAAGGAGTTAGAGATTGCATAATGATACTAAACAGGATTTGAAGAAACCGGAATGGTTCAATGATTTGGTTAGGAAAAGGGATACCATACACTTTGTTGACCAACTTGCCGATGGAGAGAAGGTCTTCACGGTATGTGAGAGTGCCAAGTGTCCGAATCGTGGAGAATGCTTCCGTAACCGCACTCTCACCTTCATGATACTGGGTGGTGTATGTACTCGTGCATGTCGGTTCTGTGCTGTCGAAGAAGGTAAGCCTGAACCCATAAACCAGAGGGAGATAACAGCTATACTAAACATCATCGGTCGGCTTAAGCTCAAATACACCGTAGTAACATCCGTAACCCGTGATGACCTCACAGATGGGGGAGCATCTCATTTCGCCAACATCATCCACGCTATACATGAGAACTATCCAGAAACGAAAGTTGAGGTTCTTACTCCGGACTTCAAAGGCAATATCGATTACCTACACACCGTTTTACAGGCGAAACCTTTCGTGTTTAACCATAACATAGAGACCGTGGCAAGGCTTTACACGGAAGTCCGCCCCCAGGCGGATTATAATCGATCGCTAAATATATTAAGACAAGCTAAGATTCTTTATCCAGATATTAAGGTTAAATCAGGTATCATGTTAGGTTTGGGAGAGACATTGGACGAGGTGATTAACACCTTCGAGGATATACGCAATACTGGTTGCGACTTTCTGACGGTAGGTCATTATATACAGCCTTCCAGGAAGCATTACCCGATTCATAAGTATTATGAGAGGGAGGATTTTGTTAAACTGGGTGATATAGCTCGTGATATGGGTTTTAAGCATGTGGTATCCATGCCGTTCGCTCGTAGCTCCTATCTTGCACATACCTATCAGAAGGGATAGCCTATCTATCTTGTTAATCAGATATTAGGTTTTTTATTATATTCGTCAATCACCCTTTGATATTTAGATCTATCGATTTCCTTAAGCCCGGTCTCCCGCTGGAAACCCTTACAGAAGATCAAAAAGAGTCTGTCATCAGCTCCTTTGTTCTCTACCTCTATCTCGTAAAGCTGGGTCAAGTCAGCATCCTGCTTCCCTTCCAAAGTCACTCTATCGAAGCTGATTTCTACCGGTTGATCCTTTTCAAGCTCTATACGATATCTGGTGGAAGTTACTCTGAATTTGGCTGAGACCATCAGTTCTTCATCATCCATTATCTCTTTGATGAGCTTAACCGGTACCAGGACGGAATTGTTCTGATGTATGCTTATATCAAAGGTATTATCCTGCTTACTGACCGAGGCATTATACTCGTCCCGCTCCAGTATTCCGCTATCCACGGGGAGCTTTAGAGTTATGAAGTAGTCCTTAACCCTATCCCTAACGCTATAAGTGATGTTATTCTTATATAGATAAAGGTTTTTGGTATCGAAGTATATGTAATGTCTTCTCTTAACGGATTTATCCTTTATCTCGTTACCCAGAATAGTTTTAGAAGAGATTAATTCCTGAAACTTCTCTTGATTATCCACCAGGAACTTCTTCTCCTTCTCGGTGACCCTCCCCACTGTAGCTTCTCCTATTTCCTCTTTCAACCCCTGAGAGAGTGATTTACCGTTAACGGTAAGTAGCTTACGGATACGGTTCTTGACATCGTTTTCCAACATCTTCTCAATCTGAGATACCACATCGAGATTGACCACTTTGATACGGCTTATCCTATCAAGGATTGCGTCCTTCTCCTCCACATTCAACTTCTCCAGAACCTTCTTTGTCCTTTGCTTGGGTAGGAATGTAAGCACCAGAGCTTTAAGCTGACGGGACTCATTCTCGAGCAGTTTGATAATCTGATTAACATCGAGGGAGTCGAGTATTTTGAAGTTGCGAAAGTTGTGCTCTTCCTTCTGTTTGGCTTGTTGGTCTCCCTGTTGTATATCGGTCTTATTGTTGTTTTCCTCACTCATCGGCGAACTTCCTCACTTTGACTGTCCATTTGTGGTCTCTATGTCCAAGATTGCCCTCCATAACCTTATACCCGTTTATATTGATGCTAACCATTTCTGATAAAGCACAAACCGGTATCTCATCACCTTCTTTGAAACTGTCTATCTCGATGAGTGGAAGCATTGGAGTGTTGATTGTTATGGATAGGTTTGCCTTACTGTCTTCTAGGAAGGAGAACATTCTGTTTATATGCTGGATGTCATCTTTACCCTTCTCCGATTTCTTAATGCTTGAGTAGAAGAACTTAGGCGATAGCCTAGGCATGATAGGTTCTAACGTAATATAAGGTAGACAAAGCTTCATGCTACCTTGTGTATTACCTATCTTCGCACTGAAGGTGATTAAGATAGTCATCTCATTTGGGTTTATCGTCTGAACTATACTCGGATTGGTCTCGATATGCGATATCCTTGGCTTGATGCTGGTTAAAAAGAGCCATGCTGTGGATAGGTTCGAGGTGAGAGCGGAGATGATGTCGCTAATCAGGTGCTGTTCTATCTCAGTTATGGGGCGGCTTAAAGACTTCGTTTCCGATAACCCGCTACCATACAACCTTTCAAGGATAGCAAAGGTAACATTAGGGTCAATCTCCAAGATAGCACTCCCCAACGGGTCAAGATTAAGCACGGCTATTGTGGTTGGGGATAAAACATCGTTTAGAAACTCGCCGAAGGTCTGCTGGTTCACCTTATCCAGACAGAGGATGGCGGTGGTCTTTAACCGTGTAGAGAGTGATGTCGTGGATAGCCTTGCAAACTGTTCATGGATGTTGCGGAGGGTGGTTATCTGTTCCTTACTGAACTTATCGGGTCTTTTAAAGTCATAAGGCTTTATCTCAGAAGTATTCTGGTTTGATGACTTATCTTTGTCCATTGTCATTCCCTTCCTGATATGTATTTATATAATCTCATTTATCTTAAATCCTATATGATCCGGTTTCATAATCACTATCTCACCCTTAAAGATAGGGATGTTATTCCCATAAACGATTATCGGGTCGTAGATGCTCTTGTTAAGCGGAATGATTGTCCCTATCTCGGATTCAAGTATCTTCTTCAAGGTGAATGTGGTCTGACCAATCTCCACCCTTAATTCAATCTCTACATCGTAGAAACGCTCCTTATTGATGACCTTAGCTTGCCTATCCTTTTCAATACGCATCGAGGAGTAGTCTAAACCCTTAAGGTATTTCTGGGAACTGAATTTCTCTTCAATCAGATGCGTAATCCTTATACCGAACATGTCATCGATGATTACTACCTCGCCATAGTATAATGGCACGCCGTTTACATAAACAGTCATGTTCATAAACGAGCTTTCTTCTTTGTCCAAAGGGATAATGCTCCCCACATCATAGGATTCGATTTGGTGAATCGTCACCGTTTTCCTTGACAGGACTGCCCTAAGCTCAAAGGGGACATTGAAGAAGCGTTCCGGGCGGAACTGTCC
The DNA here is from genome assembly GCA_964447635.1 of uncultured Spirochaetia bacterium. GTDB lineage: Bacteria > Spirochaetota > UBA6919 > CAYUUC01 > CAYUUC01 > CAYUUC01. Next base: position 7,771 of record CAYUUC010000041.1, on the reverse strand, counting down.
TTTTTCTACCACACCAGTTTTGGATATTTCCGGGAAATACATTCTGAGTTTATCCTTATCATCTGGTTTACCTGACTTATTTTGTTCCTCTGCCATAAATCCATCCTAACCTATTCTATAATATCTCTGGTTTTGATAACGACCTTTCCTTCCTCTTCCAGCTTTCTAATAATGAGGATAATCTCTTCCTGGGCTTTTTCCACATCTTTTATCCTCACCGGACCTAGCTTCTTTATCTTTTCCTGAAGTGTATTTAACTTATTATTATCCTGTATATTAGCGAAGATCTTATCTTTCAGCTCCTTGCTAACTCCTTTCATTGACATAGCCAGCTTTCCTATATCGACACCCTCCACCAGGTTCTTGAGGGACTCATCACTCAATAGGATGATATCCTCAAACACGAAAAGCTTCTTCTTTATCTCATCGCTAAATCCGGGGTCTATTTGTTCGATATACTTAACAGCATTCCTTTCCGAGTTTCTCCCTACGACCTTTATCATCTCCACAGCAGTATCAAGCCCACCGGAATGACTCACCGTATCCTTACCTGTTTGAGCCAGCTTTCTGTTCAACACATTGTATATCTGATTCAACACGGCTGAAGAAACCTTCTGCTGTTTCCCTATCCTATATATGATTTCACCCTGTAAATCAGATTCTATGTTCTCCAGAAAGGTCTTAGCTCTGTCTCTATCCATCATCTCCACCAATATCGCTATCAATTGGGGATGTTCACCATTCAAGAAGCTAATCAATGTAGAAAGGTCGATTGAGTTTAACATAGATTTTATCTTGGACAGAATGCTATCTTCCATGCTCAACTCGTTATCTTCAACCGTTCCACGTTCATCTTCCTGGTACCCAGCTTCCTCTGTCCGGGTGATTCTACCCCTACTACCTAGTGATACAACCTTACCACCCTCTTCAGCGATGTGTTCGCTTTCTAGGTCGAGGATATTGGATTTTTTATCCAGGTTCTCTCCGGTTGTCCTATCAACATAGGCGATGATATCTAGCTCCGAGCCTTCTTTAAGGTTGATTGGCTCGGACAAGACCAGCTTCCCTTTCTTCACAGTCCCTTTTATCCTTATCATAAGGTTAATACTCCGTCATTAGTCTTTATTGCTCATCAATGGTCTTCCATATATCATTAACAACAATATACTTATTATAACCACTAAGTACCCATATATCATCATTGAAAACCAGAGCACCAAATCCTACTCTACCTATCCATTGATCAATTGGATCTATATGAACCCACATTTCACCATCTTCTGAGTGCCATATATCATTATAATAATAAGGATCATCATCAAAAAAATTATAACCACCCATAATCCACATCTGGTCATTAAACCCCAACATCTGATGACCTTTCCTTTCATACCAATAGCTACTATAAGATAGAGAAGTCCAATTTATACCATCATCACTAACCCATACATCATTATAATATTTATCCCATTCATCTAAACCACCGGTAACCCACATCTTACCATCATAAACAACCACACCGGGGTCTTCTCTGCTACACCAAGGAGCATCGCAAGCTTTAGTCCAGTAAACACCGTCTGATGAGTACCAGACATCGTTGAAATATTGATTAGAATAACCACGTCCAGCCATTACCCATATCTTATCATCAAAGACTAGAGGAGCGAAAGACCGCCTCCCTACCCAGTCTGCGTAGTCAGTGGCTTCCGTCCATGTAATCCCGTCTGATGAATGCCAGACATCGTTGTAGTAGATATCATCACTACCCAATCCACCCATCCTCCATATCTCGCTGTTATAGACAAGTGCTTCCGCCCCGCTCCTCTCAGACATAGGCAGGTCATCGGTTACCTGTGTCCATGTAATCCCGTCTGGTGAGTTCCAGACGTCATCTTTGGTTATTCGGGTAATCTCGCCATCAGGTTCTTCGATCAACTCATGCCCACCGATGACCCATATCTTATCATCATAAACAAGATTAGCGTAATAGTATCTTGGAGACCATGGTGCAACATCCAAGACCTGTTCCCATTTTGCACCCATACCGGTGCGTATAGTGAATGGTTCAGAGTCTATACTATTCTTAATCTGATTATCCTCCTGCTGGACATTCTTACTATCGTAGAATCTGATAATGTATTCTCCCGGGGGAGTATTAGATAAAATATATAAGATATATTCTTTATCCGAAAAAGGTAAAGCATATGTTTGAAAGTCTTTACCATCTTCTGTATTGGTCAAAGCCATATCAATATAATCATAGCTTATCCCGCTGGTTTCCCATTCTATTAGATATATATAACCGGTTTCCATAACGGTTTCACTGGTTGGTTTAATCACTTTCAGGTTTATAATGCTAAAACATCCTTGGGTACGGGCTTCCGGGTTCTTAACACTTTGTGTCTCCGTTCCGTAAATCTTTATGTAATAATCCTCATTAATCTCCAGGTCTTCCGGGATAGACCATATATAAGAGCCGTTATTTGGTATATGCTCAGCGATACGGACTTTATACGAGCTATTCTCCCTCATTAAGTCAATATGTAGATATGGTACATAGCTTGGAGCATCCCAGCTAATCTCGAATTCACCCCCTCTCAAGAAAGAGTTTCCCCCATAAGCAAACCATCCATTCAATTGGATATAAAGCTTATCCTTGAATAGAAAGCAAGAAGTGAATACAAGCATAGACAAGACAATAGTTAACAATGCTAATTGTTTTCTCATAATATTTAACTCCTTATCACAACAAACTTAAATCAATAATACAAACATATCACTCAATAATAAAAAATCTTTGTGTATCAGTATATTTTGGTGATTTTCAAGCATAACATATTGTCTTTTACCATCAACTTGGCTTTACCATATGCCTTATTGTGTAGCATTAGCTCAACATCGCTATCCAGGGACTTATTGAAGTCTATACTTGTTCCTATCGCATAGTCCCTGAATTCAGATAAGGATATGTTTTTATCTGCTATCTTTACTGTAATGCTGGAACCAAGTTCCGATATCTTTTGTTCAAGATTCATAATGGTTTTGCTCCTATTTATTAATAATGCTATTAACGATGTCTTCCAATTCATCATCCGTAGACATCTTCCTTATTGAAAAGGATTCTCTCTGCTTCTTCCCTGTAGTTTCGGACTGGCTATCCCTGCTTGATTCTACGATATCGTTGAGGATGTCCAGATTGGTCCGGATAATGATTTCTGTAATGGGATTATCCTTGAACAGAAGCGGGACATAAGCTACGATAATGTTCAATCCTCTGAATAGAGTTTTAATGGGGAATGTCGTAGTCATATCGACATTACTTTCATAGTTCAGAGAATGGGTTGCCGTCTTATAATCATTATAGAAATTGAAATACCAGTCCAGAAGGTTCTTTTCTATGAGAGACAATTCCCGGTCATATTCACCAATGCCTTCACCACCCAGTATATGGTCTAAAACGGTGTATATGGATTTATATGGGTAGAAAACCTGAATAAACCTCGTCGTATTCTCATTCTCGGAGAAAGTTGCCACATATCTTATGTCATCCGGGCAATATACATTATCCCCTTCATAGTGTCTGATATCCGGTTTACCCATCTTAAGGTCAAATTCATTAAACTCATTGAATAAAGTAAAATTTTCAACATAGTCTATGATTATAGACCGGGCAACCCCGACCAGCCTCCCTCTCCTGATATTCCTCATTATCCTATCGTCGATATTGTCTAGGGTTTCAAAATTAATCTTATCCCTTTTTAGAAACCTATCGGCAAGAGCCATATCATCTCCTTTTGATTATTGTTTTATAATTTGCCTTATTATGTCATCAAGCTCGCTTTGGGTTGCCCTCCTATTTATCGAAAACATACTGGACTCAGTCATTTCCCGTTTGCTTTCTTCATAGGTATCCTTATTCTTTTGGTATACTGAAAATACAATCTTCTCCAATGCCTCCATGTTTATTCGAATCAATGCTTCTGTAAAAATGCTACCCCTCAAAGAAAAGGGTATAAAGCCTATCACCAGGTTCAATCCGCTGAACAATTGGTCAAGGGGGAAAGCCCCGCTTATATCCATCGGTATATCATATAGGAGAGGGTAATCCGCTTCTTTATACCTGTTGAAGAAGTTGAAGTACCATTCCAGCATACGCAGGTCAATCTTGGAGAAATTACGATGATACTCCCCGGAGAACTCCCCGCCATACATATGGTCTAACACGGTGAATATGGATTTATGAGGTAGGAAGAATTGGATAAACCTTGGTGAATACTCCTTCTCAGAGAATGATGATATGTAGACCAGGTCTTCAGAGAATGAGACGGCTTCTCCCTTGTATCGCCTGATGTCTGCCTCCTCCAGCCTTAGTTCATAATTGTTGTTCTTGTTAAACAAGTTAAATTTAAGGATAAAGTCTTTGATAAGGTTTTTGGCAGCCCCAATCAGGTTACCCTTCCTTATGTTCTCTATGGCGTTAATGTTACGGGTTTGTGCCTGTTTTGTATTACTAATCAATGGATTAGACCTATCGTATAAAGCCATCTGATAAACACTCCATATCTATATCAATGAACAATAGAAAAGATAATCAAGAATTGAACAAAATCGAATTATGACTTAATATTTTTGCAAATGAATTTCTTTTAAGGTCGTGAATTGCTTATATCAAATTGAAATCATCAAATCTCTGAAACATTTTTCAACCTACAGTTCACATCACAGGTGGAATTCAAAAAGAGGCATTAGATATTAGAAAAATAGGATATTTTCAGTTCACGTACATCAGCATGTACCGCTTATCGATAATACTTATATTAACGCTTTTCATAGTAATCTGTTAATCGGTTACTAACAAATTAACGCTAAAATGAGCGGAAGTGTTAGAGTGCGGATTATACCAGATAATTTTAATATATATTTTATGATTTTTGGATTCAAGAACGATTTATATTTTATTATGTTGTAGATGAATTAATTGTTTTAATTGAGGAGAGATTAAATCATGGATGAACTGATTAAAGAAGTATTCTTTGAAGAAAAGACTGATGAAGAAGGGTTGGACATTAAGATTAAGTTTAGCCTGGGAAGCCTCAAAATCTCACCATTCACCGGTGAGAAGATATATCATCTCGATGCTGAGTACCCTAATGAAAACTATACTCCCAAAATCAAATACTCGAAAGGGGCTATAGGCATGTTATCTTGTGAAAGCCAAAAGATAGGCTCCAGCCTGGGTTCTACTTTCAGCATTGATAAGGTATTAGACCTGTTCAGCAGGGATAAGAGAAGCGACACCATCAAATCCAATTCCAATAAATGGGATTTGAAGCTGAATAAGGAGCTACCGGCAGAACTCAAAGTCGAGGGTGGTGCCTCAGAACAACGCATGGAGCTTGGGGGGATGATGCTTAAATATCTCAAGATAGGTACGGGGGCAAGTTTGACATCGGTAACATTCTCCGAACATAATAAGGAGCGACTTGAAATGAAAATCGAATCAGGAGCCGCTTCATTCGAAGCTCAAGGGCTTGGCTTCGCCAATCTAGACCGGATGAAGTTTGACGGAGGTGTCGGCAAATCATTGCTCAACTTCGACGGTGAGTTAAAGAGCAATGCTACCATTGAGCTATCCGGCGGTTTAGGCTTGATTGAATTGGAGATACCCGCAGGCACCGGAGCAAGAATCGGAGCATCCTCCCGCAAATTCCTCTCTATGGAAAACATACCCGATACATACACCAGAAGCGGTGACCTATACATAAACCAGGCTTACGATGAAAGCAAACCTCATCTTACTATAAAAGTGGATATCGCTCTCGGTTCTCTTAAGATAAGCGAAGTATAAGACCATCAAAAAACGGTGAAATATCATTCCACCGCTTTTTATAATATAAAAACCTTAGATTAATCAGCTGTTCCGTCGGTAGAAGTAAAAGTAATGGTCGGCTCTGTTAGAGTGATGTTTCCAGAGCCATCACCGGATACAGTATCCGATATGTCTACTATCATGGTTAATTCTGTGTTTTCTTGTACATTAATTGGGCTTGTTAGTAGGAAATCACCTGTAATGTCTCCTGGGGCGGATTCAGTTCCGAATAGGAACACTTCCTGACCTTCCGGCACAGACATATCGAAGTTACCGCTTACTACAACATCAGCCTCGCCGGAGTTACCATTGTCTGAACCGACAAGATTGATTGTCTCATCGATGGTTACTCTGCAAAACTCGTATGTTCCAGGTACAGCACCATTCTCATCGGTAAAGTCTACAGCATCCACCAGATTCATTACTTCTCCGTCAGTGCTTTCCCAAAGGGTGAACTTGTCATCTTCACTGTTACCTAATTCTATCTTATAGAAGGTAACATTATAATCTTGTACGATTACACCATTACCCATGTCGATATCTTTGGTTATTTGGTTAACCGCTTCCGCAGAAAAATTAATCCCAACAGTTGCGGGACCACATCCTAAGAATATAACTGTCATGATGATAAGGATTGAAATTAATATAAATGTTTTTTTCATAAAATTATCTCCGTGTTTTTTATTTTTTTATCTTATTTAGTCTCTAAAACATGATAGATGTCTTGCAAACTAAATAAAACCAATATGTAAAATTATAGTATATCATAAAACCATAAAAAAACAAATGGTTCTCAGTATTTAAAGATATTAACCACTGGTAGGAGTTTTTGTATTAAAATTAATTCATCTACGGTAAAGCTGCGGAAAACTTTCCATTGGTTAACTCAACATAATCTTGAGTTAAATCTGTATTCTGTAGTTTTGCAGTAAAGTATCCCCATGTGTAACCACTCTGGTTACCGACGATATTAATCGAGAAGTGACACTCGGTGTTGTTCTCATTATAGAAGAAAGCATCATCTGCCGTTCCATAGCCTATGTTGGCTTTATCCGTACTATCATCATATTCTCCTACCGATAGAGAGGGTACCTGTAAGGATATAAAAGCTTCCCCATTATCAGCAATATCGAATAATAATTGATAAGCCCCTTCCACCTCCGGGTGTTCATAAAAACCATATATATTCGTAAAATCATGGTCATAACTGCCATCTGACCTTATAGCCCGGAATATAATATGGGATTTGTTGTCTCCGGTAATATCAGGATAGTTCTCCGGTATTGGTGAAGATATAAAAAAACATGATGAATAGAATAGACAAGCAATTATAGATAAGAAGATAAACAATGACTTTTTCATATTTACCTCTTTATATTTTTATAGTTTTAAATATATACAGATATACGGCTAAGTATATATCAAAATTAACCACTTATTAACAATCAGTCAATAGAATTTTGATAACCTTAATTATAAAATGAGGTTTTACAACATTAAAAGAATTAAAAATATATAAAAATATATAATTATTTTTATATATCTTGTTATATCTCTTATTTTATATGGGTTAACAGTTACCAGCTGAACCGCTGACAACCTGTTTCGATTATCTATAAAAGAATTACCGATTACTTTTCTTAATATATTTATTGTTCCGTTAACATCAGCTTTAACAAATTTGCTTATGGGAGATTGAAACAATCCCCGTTTCTTCCTTTTGCTTAAATACTTGTCATGATGTTTTATGCTTTCCAAAACGATTTGCAATTTTTAAATAATATTTTTATTATTTGTTGTGATGTTTGGGAAGGGAGAGAAGTATAATCAATCTGTTTCTATTTTACTAATTTTGTAGTTAATTCGTATTCTTTTGTAAACCCAAAATCTTTTTTCTGCTCG
>CAYUUC010000040.1:17258-19215 GCA_964447635.1 uncultured Spirochaetia bacterium | reverse complement strand
TGACTAAATACGGATTTATTATTAACTTCTAATAAAAGAACAAACGCTCGTTCATTTATAAGGCGGTTTACATGACAGACCAATCTAAACTTTCTCCGTTTAATTCTAACCGTTCAAGAGGCGAAAAGCATGTCAATAGAATAATCAAGTTAGCTACTACACATCCATTAATCACCATAGGAATAGTGATATTGATTACATTAGCTATCATTCCCGGTTTTTCCGGTATCAGGGAAGATAATAACATACGTGACTACTTAGGGGAAGACTCTGAATCCACAATAGAAACGAATTATATAGAAGATATGTTTCACATGCCTAAAAGCACATTTCTGGTAACCGTGGAAGCAGATGATATTTATACTACAGAGGTTTTGGATTATATATATCTATTACATAAACAGTTTTCCGTTGATTATAAAGATATTGAATCCATAACCACCTTTGATGGCAACCAGCACCTATCAAAGGATCATGATTTAATAAGCATAATCGAAAACTCACCCGGTGAAATTGTTTCAATAACCATAGACGGCATCACCCATAACCATACAGAAGCTATAACAAGTACTATGATAAATAAAGTAAATTCGATTATTAATGCGGAAGATGCTAAATCGGACAGCAAGACTCTGGAGTCATTTGATTTCATAGAAGAAGTTTATGACCCGCTTTCGGAAAGCTATATAAGGATTATTCCTAAAACAGAAGAAGAGCTTGCCAGATTGAAAAGATTACTGGAAAACAATAAGAACCTACAAGGCGTTTATTACTCTAACATGAAGAATGACAAAGACAACCCGCTGGCGTGGATTCTCACCATAGAAGTAAAGGATGAATATTTTAACGATTTTAACGAAGTTATAGATTATGTAGAAGAAACCATCGACAAAACCTCACATTATGGATACCCTACAAAGATGTTTGGAGTAGATTACACCCGACGGTCGATAAAGAATGAAAGCCGTAATAATGTAATGATCCAGCTCCCATTAATCGCTCTGGTTATCATGATAGTTTTTTTCCTAAACTTCCGAACGGGGATAGGGGTGATTATCCCTGAATTGAATACTATTCTATCGGTTATCTGGGTATATGGATTGATCGGGTACTTCGGAATTAAATTGTCCATAATAGGTTATTTGATACTATCCGTATTGTTCGCTGTTACCAGCTCATACAGCATACACTCGCTTAACCAGTTCTATAAGGATTTTGCTCCCGGAAACAATCACAAATCTTCAGATAAGAAAGACGGAAACCAGCCGGATAAGGAAAGCCAAACGGATCATAATAGTAGAAGCGAGAAGATAGCCAACTCAATGTCCCATATACTCACCACTATCGCTATAGCCGGACTGACCACCTTCGTTTCTCTCGTTTCCTTAGTCGGGAACAATATCATACACTTAAAGACTTTTGGTATCTTTGCCGGTATTGGGGTAATCATATCTGTTGTTTTGTCCATAACTTTTATACCAGCAATTTTAGTCATATTACCGCAAAAGAGTGTAAAAAAGAAGTTTATCGGTTTTACTGATTTTAACAATACTTTCATGGATAAGCTAATCAGTAAAACAACCACCTTCACCATAAAATACAAATATGTGGTTCTGATTGTATTCATAGTCCTTGTGTTAGCTTCCATATCGGGTGTCTTCTTTATCAAGACTGATACATCCTTTGTGTTGATGTTCAATCCTGACCATAAGGTAAGACATCTGTCAAAACACTTCAGCGAACATACAGGCGGAGTTTCAAACATGATGGTTACGATAGACGCCGCTCCTGAACTAAACTCTTCAATAAGGAACAACATCGATAGGCAAATCCCAGATGAAGAACCCATCAAAAGCGATACCCATGATAAACAGACTCAGAAAGACCCATTCTCAACGGATTCTTCACCACCGTCCGTGGATGACCCATTCTCAACGGATTCTTCACCACCGTCCGT
>CAYUUC010000040.1:0-17158 GCA_964447635.1 uncultured Spirochaetia bacterium | reverse complement strand
GGATGATCCGTTTTCTGATGATAGGTCAACACCAGTGGATGATCCGTTTTCTGATGATAGGTCAACACCAGTGGATGATCCGTTTTCTGATTATGGGGATTCATCACAAGACACATCGACTGACTATATAGAGCTATTCGGGGAGGAAGAAGAGTCTACCGAAAGCGGTTCGAATACTAATGATGAAAAATTCAACCATATCCTAAATTCAGAATTGCTTCAGCAGGTTGAAGAGTTAAGCGACTACATTAAGACATTGGAGAATGTAGGTAGTGTTTATAGCTATTCTGATACTATAAAGCATCTTCATTATATATACAATGGAAGCACAAGCAAGGAGGAGTTTGAGAGGATACCGGATGATGATAAACAAATAGAGACCTATAAAAACCTTTTACAGGGGAAAGATAAGAATGAGGATGGTATTGTGGATCGTATCGAATCCCTCGTAGAACCGACCTATAACAAATTAAATATAGTTATAACCCTGATTGATAAAGGAGACATCCCCATAGACACAGGTGATTATAAACGTATAGAAGAGAGGATAAGCGAACACATTGATGAGAATTTCAAAGATTTTAATATGGATTATTATATAACCGGTTGGTCGGTAATTCATAAAGATGTTCAAGATGAAATAGTTAATGGTCAGTTTGTCAGTATGATTTTTTCATTCTTTGTGATATTCGTGATTATTAGCCTGCTTTTCCGGTCGGTGCTTTCCGGCTTAATATCGATAATACCTCTATCATCATCGATACTTGTTACGATGGGGATAATGGGTTTCACGGGCATCCCGCTGGATATGGCTACTGCATTGATTAGTGCGGTCGCTATTGGTATCGCTGTAGATGATACCATCCATTATATGCTTCACCTACGCAAGTTCAAGCGGGAATTAGGTCCTGATGTTGATATAGAAAGGCTTGTCTATAAGACGACCAAATTCACCAGCAAAGCGATAATCTTCACTTCCATAGCACTGATATTTGGTTTTTTGGTGGTTATATTCTCGTCGTTTGTCCCTGTTCGTCAATTTGCCATTCTAACTGCATTGACCCTGTTCGTTGCTACGGTAGCGACGCTGTGGGGTTTACCATCGATATTCCTTGTATTCCCTCAGCTTGTTGGTGTAAAGAAAAGACCGCCTAAAGAAGCTAGAGCCTGAAGTCACTCCACATTGCTTGACGTGTCGACAATCCTGACATTGTCTTCTCGCCAACTGATACCGTCGTCTGTGGATTTGGTAAACATTACGTTTGTCTACCGACTTTGCGAACATCAAATACCCTTGTATATCGTTTACATAGGATATGTAGACATTGTCTTTCTTTGATTCGATAGATAGACGGAGTACGAGTCTGTCTTTATTCATCTTTCCTGACGATGTTAATAAACAACAGGTTGTGTGGCTTTCGTTTGCGGGATGGACGCCTGTGTTTATAAGCAGTACGGTGATTACTGATATGAAAGGTAAAATCTTTTTTTTCATAAAGATTTTTCTCTTTAATAAGAGATAAAATTTATGCACCCAATTTTTAAATGAATTAATATATTAACATAAAGGTACAAAATTTCTTATATAATGTATATTACTTAAAAAGCTAGGCTCATACTTAATTTTATAAATGCGGTTTTCTGGATAAGATGAAATGTTTAGTTCAATGATAAGGTTATTATGCTTGTAAACTTTTCAGGCTTTCGTATGGGTCGAGCAGTTCGGTTACTCTAACTCCGTATGTTTCATCTATGACTACGATTTCACCTCTTGCTATAAGTCTTCCGTTAACGAGTATATCTACGGGTTCTCCGCTTATCTTTTCCAGCTCTACGATTGACCCTTCTCCATAGGATAGTACTTCCTTGACGTTTTTCCTGGTTCTTCCCAGTTCGACGGTGAGTGTCATATTAACATCGAGCAGAAGTTCCATGTTATCGCTATCCAGGCTAAATTCACGACCCGGTTCTCTTACCGGTTTCTTCTTAGGCTTCTTTTCCTTCTTCTCACCACCGATAATGGAGGCATAATCCGTTCCATCTTTCTGTTCCTTTTCCTTCTCCGTATCAGTATCACCGAAGTCGAAGGGGGATTTTCCGCCCAATAATGCATCTATTTGTTCTTGTGAGAGTTGACCTTCATCAGCCATAATTTAAATCTCCTATATTTTTCCTTATATAAAATATAATAATAATTTACACAAATTCATCCCGAAATCTAGATTTCGCCCATTAATTATAAACACTATATTTATGTTTACTCATTTATTAATATCGAAGTATGATTTAAAAAATTTATAGTTTGATGAAAAGTATGATAAATCTGACAATAAAAAATCCTAGTCTTTACTTCAGATTCTCTATATCAGAAGCGGTCTTCGGCAAGTTTTTAACCAGATTCTCGTGTCCGTCTTCGGTTACCAATATATCATCCTCTATCCTTATCCCGATACCGTAAAGCTCTTTCGGTGTGTAATCCTCCGCTATCTTACCGAAGTATAAGCCTGGTTCCACCGTGATTACTGCACCTGGTTTCAACGGTTCAGGCTTGTCTATCTCGCTATAGTATGAACCTACATCATGGACATCTAATCCTAAGAAATGACTCACTCCATGCATATAGAATGGTTTATACGAATCCAGCAGGAACAGAGTCTCCACATCACCTTTAAGCACCTTAAGGTCAATCAGTGCTTCCACGGTGAACCATGCGGAAGCCTCGTTCAGTTCGTGGATTGATATGCCCGGTTTAACCATGTCTATGACCTTACTTTGGATATCAAGCACAGCATCATATACATCCCGCTGGAGAGGTGTAAACTTCTTCCCCACCGGGAAAGTGCGTGTTATGTCTGCGGTATAGCCCTCTTTCTCCGCTCCTGCATCGATTAGGAGTAGCATATCATCTTTAAGCTCCATGTCATTCTGTGTATAATGTAGTATGGTAGCATTAATCCCGCCTGCTACGATGGATAGGTAACCGACATCCTCGCCTCCATTCTTTATGAATTCATACTCCAGGTGTGCCAGCACATCATGTTCATTCATGCCTGGTTTGGTATATCCTATTGTATCGATATATGCTTTTTCTGATAGGCTTATTGCCCTCCTTATCGCATCAATTTCTGCTTTGGTCTTGTGTCTTCTCATATCGGAGAGGAGTTTATGTGCATCATGTAGGTGTGAAGGGTGGTTTACGCCTGGTCGTTTCTTTGACTTGAGGTCTTTCATCTTATCAATTAGTTCCTTTTCGGCTTCCGAACTGTTAGTGATAATTCCCTTTTCCATAATAGAATGCAGTTCTTTGCCTATCTCCGGATTGACGTGGTATCTTGCCTTGAGTTGTTTTATGATGTTTGGTAGCTTGGGTAAGGATGTCTCTTGGTCTATGAAGGATATGAACAGATGGTCGCATCCTTCCAATAGGTTGATAAGTTCGGTGTCGGCTTTATCTATGGTGAATACTTCATCGATATGGAATTCTTCTTTTACTTGGTCGATGCTTTTTCTAATACCTGTCCATACTTCTTTCTTAGGGTCTTTGGGTAGTATGAATGCGATGGAATGGGGAGCTTCGTTTCTAATCATGAGTATCACTTCCGGGTCTCTTAATCCAGATAGGAAGAAAATGTCTGAACTGAAACGATATGGATAATGTGTATCACCGTTTCGCCTTCTCTCAGGCGGGGAGTATAGTATCATGCAGGCTTTTTCCCCGTTTGAAATTTGATTCATCCGTTCTATACATTCTTTTCTTCTTTTTTTATAATTTTCGATAGGTATGGGCATTTTTACTATTCCTTATTTTACAAAATGTCTTATTTTAATAATGTAAACAAGTTGTGTTGATTTTCCAAGTATTGTTATGATTTTAACCTAATTTAAGGAATATATAATGGAGGGCAAGATATGGAGCTATTCGCTATATCATACGGTTTTGAAAGGGAATATCTGGACAAGGCTATCCGCACCAAATACCTGCTCAGTTTAAGCGGAGAATACAGGGAATCCCGCACCGTTAATCTAATCTACCTTAAGACAGAGAAGTCTTTCGGGGAATTGATTGAACTATTCTCTGGGAAATTCGATAAAGAAGACCACTTCGTCATCTTCATCCTTGAGAAAGGTAAGTTCAAATGCCTTAACGAAGACAGCAGAGTCTTCAAATGGCTATGGGAATGATACTTTAATCCATCTATTACATCTCTACACCAAATACCAGCCTTAATACAATACCTATACCAAAGGATAACGCAGCTACACCAAGACTGATGCCTGCCATCTCCAGGAAACGACGCCAGAAGTTATAATCCTTCGCCACCGATATGTAATAGTTAAACACGAAGATGATAATCACAGATATCGATAAAGTTAATACCAGACATATGATATAGTGATTTAGCAACAGATAAGGCAGAACCAGCAGAAACACCGTGATGATATAGGCACCGCCGGTATAGAGTGCCGACTTCACCGCATCTGTACCACCTTCCGCCTTCCTAGAGAGATACTCAGATGCAGCCATGGAAAAGGACGCCGCTATACCGGTAACCAACCCGGATAGAGCGATGATGGAGGTGTTCTGAAGGGCGAAAGTAAGACCGGCTAATGCTCCGGTAAGCTCCACCAAAGCATCATTCAAACCCAGCACTATCGAGCCGACATACTTAAGTCTTTCCTCGTTTATCATGTTTAGAAGTTCGTGTTCGTGCTCCTCTTCATCCTTCATCACATCCTTAACTTCCGGTATATGAGCATCGAGTCCGGCATAGTCGATGTCCTGTGCCTCCTGCTCTGCCTTCTCCATGAGCTTCAGTCCGAAGGTCAATCCGAACAGCGTCGTAAGCATGGTGAAGAACCATACCTTGAACTTACCCGGCTTCACCTCAACACCGGTGTACTTGGATAGGAGTTCGTAATGCTTCTTCTCGTCATTAGCTATCCTTTGTAGTATTTGACGGTTGTTTTCATCCTTGACTTTCTTCGCCAGGTTAGAGTAGATATGGTGAGAATCAATCTCATGTTGCTGGTCTATAAGTAATTTTTTTCTGATATCTTCTGAAATTTGTTTTTCCATTATGTAAATTCTCCTCCTTATAAATGATCATTACTTTTTTCAAAAAGCAATAACGCTAATAATAGTAACCGTTCTTATTATCAAGATAATAAAAATCTTGAAGCATATCAAGCCGGTATAATTTTTGGGTTAGGTTTCACGGATTGTTCTATAAATAAGGTTTTGTTACAAAATGTGAAGCGAGATTAAAAGTCTACTTTTCATTGTTTTGGAAGACTGAGTCGATGATACCGTATTCCCGGGCTTGTTCTGCGGTCATATAGAAGTCCCTATCGGTATCCTGGGCTATCTCTTCTTTGTCTTTACCGGTATGTTTTGACAATAGGTCGTTGATAAGCTCCCTATTCTTGATAAGCTCTTTAGCTTGTATCTCGATATCGGTAGCCTGTCCGCCTACTCTGCCCAGAGGTTGTTTTATGGTTATTCGTGAATTGGGCAGGGCGAAACGTTTACCCTTTGTCCCCGTCGCCAGGAGCAGTGCTGCCATATCAGTCGCTACTCCGATGCATATCGTAGAAACATGTGCACTGATGTATTGCATGGTGTCATAAATGGCAAGACCGGTCTGCAAGTCTTCTCGAGGGTCCATCCCGGAGCAATTGATGTATAGCTGGATGTCTCTATCTGGGTCATCTGCTTCCAGGAATAACAGCTGTGATACGATGAGGTTACTTACCTGGTTGCCGATAGGATAATCTAGGAGGATGATTCTATCTTTGAATAGTCTTGAGCCCAGGTCGTAAACCTTCTCGCCTCTGCTGGTCTGTTCTATAATACTTGGATTAAACATATTAAACCTCTTTCTTAATTATATTGTGATTTTCTATCCTTTTGATTAATAAAGATAATAAAATTGTTTTCCTTCCGTAAAAATTATTTAAGAACATTTAGTTAATAATATTTTCTTTTATCCAAGGAAAAGAGCAATTCTTATAAGTTTATTAATTTTGTGATTTTAACCGAGTATGCTTACCTTTAATAAGAATAATAATTACTAATATTATTGATATTATGAAATGAGCAAAGCAACATTTTTATAACTCAAATATTAATAAATATATTAACCTTTGTTGGATTTGAGTATGACAAATGAAATGAAAAATGAAGTAAATATAATTCTCGATCTTTCCCCCCTACCAATGCTTATCGAGGTTAATGGGAAGATAGACAGTGCCAATAAGGAATTACTTAAGCTTATCAGCATCGATAATATTGAATCAATCAGAGGGAAAGCATTCACTGAATTCCTCGAAGAAGAAGATAAGCACCTGCTTAACCCGCTTCTACCTCTGAAGAAGGGAAAGAAAGCTGTTATCGAAAGAATAAAGATAAAGGCGGGTGAAAAGCTTCGTGAAGTTAAACTCACCTTATCAAGGAAACTTTATCGGAATAATGATATAATGGTCTACTGTTTAACTCCTATGCATAAGACCTACCTATCCCATGAAGACGAGCTGGAAGAGAAGTTCCGGATTTTAGCTGAAGCATCACCGGTGGGCATTGTCCTGATACGGGAAGGGAAACTCATCTTTATGAACCCAATAGCACTTAAGCTGATGGGTGGAACGAAGGTGGATGATTACCTGGGAAAAGATATATTTGACTTTATTCATAAAGACTACAGAGAGCAAACCTTAAAAAGACTAAAGAAGCTGGCTCAAAGCGAAACACTACCCCACATAGAAAGCAAGTTTGTAAGGAAAGACGGACTTGCCATCGATGTCGAAATTACCTCCAGACCCATCATGTATCAGGGTAAGCCGGCGGTGGTCTCCGCCTTTCAGGATATAACCGATAGAATCGAGATGGAGAAGAAGCTCAAGCGAAACGAAGAGTTATACCGGCAGATGTTCGAGAAAAACCAGGCTATCAAATTAATGGTAGACCCGGAGGACGGACGCATAATCAATGCGAATAAGGCTGCGGGTGAATTCTATGGATATCCGGTAGACAAACTCAAACAGATGAAGATTACAGACTTGAATATGCTTCGACCGGAGAGAATAGCCGAAGAGATGAAGAAAGCAAAAAACGATGAGAAGGCTTATTTCGAATTCCCGCATAGACTCGCTTCTGGGGAGATAAGACATGTGGAGGTTTACTCCAGCAGTCTATTGGATGGGGATAAGGTCTACCTATACTCTATCATACATGATGTAACCGAACGTAAAAAGTCAGATAGGAAGGTCCAACTTGCTTTAAAAGACCTTAAGCGTTCCAATGAAGAGCTGGAGCATTTCGCACACATCATCTCCCATGACCTTAAACAGCCTATGTCCGTGCTTATCGGCTATCTGAACCTGCTCAAGATTAAGTATGAGCCATACATGAATGAAGAGCTGGAGTTAATCATAGATAAGATGATAAACAGAAACTACATGATGATTAACATGATTAACGACCTGTTATCATATTCCAAGATTATGACTCATTCTCATACTTTTTCCATTTGTGACTGTGGTGAGGTGTTGAAAAAAGCCATGATGAACCTGGAGAAAATAATAAGCAGTACCGGCTCTGAAGTACAGTACACTAATTTACCACAGGTGATGGGGAATGAATCTTTACTGATTAGCCTCTTTCAGAATATCATCGAGAACGGCATCAAATATGCAAAAGATGATGAAAAACCCCTCATTATTATTTCGGTTAAGGAAGATTATAAGATTACATATCCCAGAAGCGAATGGGTATTTTCAGTAAAGGATAACGGCATCGGGATAAGTGAAAAGGACCTGAAAAAGATATTCCAAATCTTCCACCGGTTAAGGATTAAGAAAGGTTCTAAGGGAAGCGGTATTGGATTGGCTTTCTGTAAGAAGATTATCGAGAGGCATAACGGGCGGATATGGGTAAACTCGGAGGTAGGCAAAGGCTCGACCTTCATATTCACCTTACCCAAGATATAAGTTTGTAACCTCAATCCAGCGAAGCGTGTTCCCGGACAGATTCATAAGCCTGCTTTATAGCGTTCACCAAGCCCATAGAGGTTTGGGATGCCCCGCTGATTGCATCTACTCCAAAAACATCCTTAAAGCCGGCTACTCCTTCTGGAAGATGGGTTTCTAGGATAACCTTCTGTCTTGTCTTGGCTTTTAGTCCATCGGAGGCGAAGTGGTTAAGGTATCTGCTATCATCTATGGGGGCTGTTAGTCCTACGGTTTCCTGGTGGTTAATCACTCTTAATCCTGCGAGTGAAGTGTCTGTGAAGATGCCGACCATGATGGTCATCTTTTCTTTTAGTGGGGGATTGTCCCTATTGTATGGTGTATCCGTGATGTAACCGTGGGTTTTGACTTTGGATGCGTATCCGACCTTACCTTTAGTATCGAAGACGGCATAGACGACTGCTTGTGATGTATCCTGTCTGGGGGTGGTTAGTTTTTTTATGATGAGTTCTTTTGTGTTTATGTTTTGTGATTGGAAGATTTCTTTAATGTATGATTTGTCGAGTCTTTCTCTATATGTATCGAGGTTGGGTTTCAGCAATAGATAGAACATACTTAGAATAAAGCTTGCTATGATAAATATAGCTGTAAGTTTCAATAGATACCTGGCGAATTCATCTTTTTTAAAGAAATTTGCTATTTTTTCTAGAATTTTGTCTATTTTTATAAAATAATTTTCGAGAAATTTTTTGAAGTTTCCATTCGTTTTTTTTCTATTATCATTATCCGCCATATTAAACTGCCTGTTACTCGAATTTGAGTTTTCGGAAAAGAAGATAATAAGGAAAGTATAATAAAACCAAATTTTGGATTTATAGGGAAATCATAAAGTATAGATGCATGGAATTTTAAAATTCATCAATTATTATTATTTTTAATTTAATAGAGGAGTAATTATAAAATATTACTATGATTTAATGTTTTACTTTTCCAAAATATTTATTTTTTATACAATATATGCAATATGGTGTTTATTAAAAAAACTTTGTCGGTTTATTTTATCGACTAGAATATTTGAGGTGTAATTCTATGAAAAAAGTAAGATTTTTTACAATTACCTTATTAGTAGTATTATTCATGTTTTTATTCGTGGGTAATCTTTTAGCAGAAGAAATCGAATGGATAGAAAGCTATGAAGAAGCTTTGGAAGAGTCAAAATCTTTAGGTAAGAACATGTTCATCGTTATCACTGCTCCATCATGGTGCTATTGGTGTCAAAAGTTAGAAGAGAACACATTTAGCAAAACCAATGTGCAGGAGATGGTTAACGAAGCATTCGTACCCGTTTTAATATTGGATGAAGTCGATGGGCAAAGAAACCCCGATTTGGACAATTTCAACTTTAGCGGATATCCTACCATGCTCATATTCAGTGAAGATGAGGAAGAACTCCACAGAATAGGAGGATATGTCGGTCCGGATGTATTGATATCACAGGTGGAAGAATACGCTGTATACGGGGATAATCCCAATCCAGAACCCGACGACAACGATGTAGATGAGGAAGCAATAGACTGGGTTGAATCATGGGATGACGGATTTGAGATGGCGTATAAGGAAAACAAGAAGGTCTTCTTGCTTATCACTGCTCCATCATGGTGCTATTGGTGTCAGGAGCTGGAAGAGAATACCCTATCCAAAGCGGATGTCATCAAGAAGGTTAATTCTGATTTTATCCCCATTAAAATACTCGATACCAGTGATGATTTGAATAAGGTCAACTTTGACTTCGGCGGTTATCCTACGATGGCGTTTATGGAGGCTGATGAGACCTTGTTGTTTAAGATAGGCGGGTATGCTGAGCCGGATTCACTATTGGAAAGGATGGAGATGGCTTTAGACTATGATGGTTATCTGGAGAACCTGGAAAAAGAATTCGAAAAGGTTAAGGATGATGAGGTTAAGGCTTATGAATACATAGATAAGCTAATCAGCAACGAGCTTTACGAAATAGCTGAGGAGAAATCATGGATACTATACGACTCTGATAATATATCTGATGAGTATAAACAAGAATTCCTCTTCGCTATATACATAACCAAGTTGATGAGAGACCAGCTGGAGGATGCTACTGATATTGCTGATGAATTCATCGAGACCTTCCCGGAAAGCGAGAAAATGGAGATAGTTAAGTATTATAACATATTATGCTATTACTATCTCGGTGATTATGAAACCACTCGCAAACTGGCTGAGGAGTTCAAAGAAGAATATCCAGAGAGTGAGTTCATAGGTGATATTAACGAGATTCTAAATTCTATAGAGGAATAAGCCAAAATCCATATCATAAACCAACCAAAAATCAAATACACATTAAACTAAAAATTTCCTTCTGGGAGTCTTATCATTCATTATTTGAAACAGATAATACGGCATTATTGTTAGTTCCTGGAATAATTGGCATGCTTTTTTTCTTCTTATTTTATCATAATCCGGAATGGCTCCCGCATAGGATTTTGACCTTACAGGCAGGTTAAATCCTTTTATGGGAATGAGTTATGGCTATGTGTCTAAATGACCATATAATGGAAAGGGAATTCTAATATAGTGTCAAATTGACCCGCGGTATTTAGATAAAATAAAAATAAACTTTCTTATATCATATGTTGTTGTTTTATCACGATATGACCAATCATTTTGTCCCGATATGACCAATCATTTTGTCCCGATATGACCAATTGTTTTGTAGGGGTTGAATATATTCAACTCCTGCTTATATCAAGGAAATTGAGTAAAAATGGTATCATTGTTTTTAATTATTTGATAATTTTTGGATTCTTCATTAAAATATGGTATGAAAAATGCATATAATATAGTTAAATTATTTCCAACAATGTCCAATCTCATATTGGACTCAAGTATCTTACGAGAAGATTATTATTCAAATACTAATTAAAATAACCTTTAGGAGGATGTCATAAGCTATGTCTATAAAACCATTATTTGATAAAGTCCTGGTAAAACCACTGGAAGAACAGGAACAGAAAATAGGTAATATCTATGTGCCGGATACAGCTAAGGAGAAACCACAGCAAGGCATAATAGAAGCAGTAGGTCCCGGAAAGATGACCGAAGACGGTAAACCAATCCCCATGAGCGTAAAAAAGGGCGATAAGGTCTTCTTTGGTAAATATAGCGGAACCGAAATCACCATTGACGGTGAAACCATGCTAATCATGTCTGAGAATGATATTTATGGTATAATCGAATAGCAATAGACCATCGATTAATATTTAACTAAGAAAATAAATGAAAGGAGAAGAATAAAAATGGCTAAAGACTTAACTTTTAATCTGGATGCTAGACAAGCATTGAAAAAAGGCGTAGACAAACTTGCCAACGCTGTTAAAGTTACATTGGGTCCGAAAGGAAGAAATGTTGTAATAGAAAAGAAATTCGGTGCACCTCAAATCACTAAGGACGGGGTAACCGTAGCTAAGGAAATAGAACTTAAAGACTCACTCGAAGATGTTGGGGCTAAAATGGTTAGAGAAGTAGCCTCCAAAACATCAGACGTCGCCGGCGACGGTACAACAACTGCTACCCTACTCGCTCAGGCTATATACAGGGAAGGACTGAAAAACGTCACCGCCGGGGCTAACCCCATGTTCATCAAGAGGGGTATCGATAAGGGTGTAACCGCTATCGTAGACCATCTTAAGTCAAAATCAAGACCGGTGGAAAACTCAAGGGAAATCGCTCAGGTCGGAACCATATCTGCAAATAACGATGAGGAAATCGGAGAGCATATCTCTAAAGCTATGGAAACCGTCGGTCAGGACGGAGTTATAACCATAGAAGAGGCTAAGACCACCGAAACACATGTGGACTTTGTAGAAGGAATGCAGTTTGATAGAGGTTATCTCTCTCCATACTTCGTAACCAATTCCGATACGATGGTCGCTGAACTGGAAGATGCTTACATCTTAATCGTAGAGAAGAAGATATCCAACATGAAAGAGTTCCTACCCGTCTTAGAACAGGTAGCACAGGAAGGCAAGCCATTCCTAATTATCGCTGAAGACATAGAAGGCGAAGCACTCGCTACCTTGGTAGTGAACAAGATCAGAGGAACACTGAAATGCGTTGCTGTTAAGGCTCCCGGCTTCGGCGACAGAAGGAAAGCAATGTTAGAAGATATCGCCATCTTAACCGGCGGTCTGGTCATATCAGAAGACCTGGGAAGGAAGCTGGAGAATGTTCAGATAACCGACCTGGGAAGAGCTAAGAAGATCAATGTAGATAAGGACAACACAACCATCGTTGAAGGACAGGGACAGGAATCAGACATAAAAGATAGAGTAGAGCAGATTAAGAAGCAGATTGAAGACTCCACATCAGAATACGATAAAGAAAAGCTACAGGAAAGGCTGGCAAAGCTATCCAATGGTGTAGCAGTGATAAACATCGGTGCTCATACTGAAGTAGAGATGAAAGAGACAAAGGCAAGGGTAGAAGACGCCTTACATGCTACGAGAGCTGCTGTTGAAGAAGGCATCATCCCAGGTGGTGGTGTGGCTCTATTAAGAGCTTTAGAGGCTTTAGATAAGGTTGATGTTCAAGGTGACGAGCTGATAGGACTGGATATACTGAGGAAAGCACTGGAAGAGCCTGCAAGACAGATTGCCCAGAATGCCGGTGTTGATGGCTCAATCGTAATACAGAACATCAAGGAAAGCAAGGAATACTCCTACGGGTTCAATGCAAGAACAGACAAGTATGAAAACTTGATGGAAGCCGGTGTCATCGACCCGACCAAGGTTGCGAGAACCGCTCTGGAGAATGCCGCATCCATCGCTTCTCTGCTAATCACTACCGAATGTGTAGTAACCGAAATTAAGGAAGAAGGCGAAGGCGGTGGTCCTGCTGGAGGCGGAATGCCCGGAGGAATGGGCGGAATGGGCGGCGGAATGCCCGGTATGATGTAATTAGCCTTTAGTAAGGATAATCATCATATAATGCTCATTTAGTTCAATCAACCGAAGGCTTTGACGGCTTAGTCGTCGGTTGAATGTATAATCACATTCTATTGAATTTAAAAACATTATATAAATGTAAACCCCTTTACAAATAGAAATAGGCGGTTGTCCCTTATTAGTAAAGTGGATGACCGCCATTTTCATTGGTTTACGAGTCCTTGGCGAGGTGCTCACTGGTTTATCTTAATCTTTATTCGATAAAGCATCATATCCATAGGATTTGATGTTAGCTTTGGATATGATTTTCCGGCATTCATTTATAATATATTCCATTTCATCTTTAGCTACTTTAGCATGACTAAAAGCTATCTTGATGAATTTAGAATTAAGCATAGATTTGTATTTATTAACTAGGATGAAAATTGGTAGGAAAGGTATTATACGTAATTTCTTCGGTAATATTGGGATATTGAGTTTCTTAAGTGCCGAAATGCCTTCCTTTATACTCTTAGATATAAATTTCAAAGCATCTTTCGATTGGATAATTTGTTGCATGTTGCAATCATGTTTGTAGTAACCCATGGCAAGTGGTGCTATCAGCATAGCATGGGTTTTCAGCCAAGCATCTATGTTCTCGCTTACTTCAACGGGGATACCCGCTTTCTCCACGGCGGATTTGATTTTCTGCACACGTTTTGTGGTTTGACCATCTTTCTCACCAACAACCAGAGTACCCTTTTCCCCTTTTTCGTTAGTATCACTATAATGAACGATTTGCCCCTCTCTATATCCGCTAGCCAGCCAGAATCCCAACAAGATGCGTTTTTCATCGATGGCTTGAGAGTATTCATCGTATCCACTTACATTATTGCCTATAAATAGCACATCTGATGATGTATGATTCTTATTTATCTTTTGTAATACTTCTGGAGTAGCTGTTCTTGGCATGATGACTATGATTAAGTCGTAAATATCTTTTTCATGAAGTTCATTAACCACATTGACTTTAGTCTCGGTCTTTTCCTTAGTCCAGAAGTTGATGATGACAATACCCTTCTCCTGTATGAACTGGTATCTCTCCCCTCTGGCTAGTATAGACACATCTTGATTAGCTTCTTTCAGTCTAACAGCCAAAACACTTCCCAAGACTCCAGCACCATAAATAAGTATCTTCATAAGGAATACCTCCTTTGTTTTATATAAATTTGTTTATAAAATCTATATCAGCTATGTGTATGGTTTCTTCTTGGAGAGAGAGAATGTTTTCTATAGATTTTTCCCAGACTCTAATCCTCTTCATTAGCTTTTTCAGATTGTCTGGTTTACTGTCGGCTTCTAGTAATAATTCAATCGCTAAATCCCTGAATCTATCCATGATGAGTACAACCACTTCCGCAGTCTCATATGGAGTATCGGATGTAAATACTCCTTCGTTAACCCCCTGTTCAATGATTTTAGCAATCTCCGGTGTAACGTGTTTTACATAACTTTTAAAGATTTTATATCTCATAATAGAGTTTTCATCTTTATATATAACCTTCATGACTGTCTTCATTATTTCTAAGTTTTTGATTTTCCATCTCTGATTAATCAGTAAAATCTTATTGAGCTTTTCTACTGCGGTTATGTTTTCTTTGATAATATGTTTGATATTTTTCACCATATCATCCGTCTTTCTCATTACAATTTCATTTAGCAGACCAACCTTAGATTTGAAGTAGTAATAGAAGGTACCTTTAGAAACCTTAGCATCTTCGATGACTTCATCTACCGATGTTTTATCATAACCTTTTAAGTAAAATCTGTTTTCAGCACTCGTTATTATCTGTTCTTTCTTTGGATTTTTGTTAGTCATTACTGTTCCTTAGTATAATATCAATGGTTTATAAACTATTAGTCTATATTATACTATCCTGTGCTGGTGTCTATTATTTTTTAACAAAGATAAAAACCTTATATACAATATAATTATTAATAGACTATTAGTCAAATTTTTATCCCTCCTTATCGCAGAAAACTCCAACTTCTATGGTTGGAGTAAGGTTGTGAGAAGAAATGCCATCCTTCTTTCAAAAAGGTTTAAATTAGTTGTATAATCATCTAAAACTTATTAACCCATCAAATACCCGTTTTGGTTGTATTTTTTAATTCATCGATTATATATAATGCTTATTAATTCTACGAATAGAAGACCCAATTACATAAAGATTATCATCATTATCAATTACACCTGCTGTCAAGACATTTTCCGAGTCGACATCAAAGACTTTATCATAGGTATCCTTAACATTAGTATTCTCGAAGTTACAATAGGGTATAGACATAAGAAAGATCATGATAAATATTTTCTTGAAAACTTTCATACTAACTAATAAATAATGTAGTGGAGTAAAATTTTTTGAACCTTGTTTTCCCGCTTTAGTAGAGCTTCTCAATTTTACAACTGTCAAACTTAGGTATGTTTCATCTAGAAGATTTCGAAGAATGGTTCATGGATGGTTTTATATACTATCAACAACATTTGACATAAGAAGAGCGATGTTTTTTATGAAAGGTTTTTTACATGTTATATATAGAAACGAGTAACTTACCATACTGATAAGTTGATTGGGCTGATGTAATATCACTTTTTATAGTACTACCTTGGGTAGGAGAGCCATAATTATGAACCGTAACTAATGTTGCTCCCGGATATGCTTCCCATTTTATGCTACCAGTATAGTAGTTAGCAGATATAATATCGGAATAAGAGCTAGCATTTCCACTGTATTCAGTGGTTAATACTTCCGTTGCTAAGTCTACATATATTGCTCCATACTGATAGGTTGTTTCGGCTGTTGTTATATCATTTACTACAACGGAACCGCTCTGTGGCTCTATATATGTATCTATTGATTGCAGTGTTGCACCTGGATATTCTTCATATTCAATTGTTCCGCTATAGTAGGACCCGTCATTTATGTCCGTAATATCAACAGTTGAGCCATCAATTGTTACCATAATAGTTATATCTTCATTGTATAGCATTATTTCCAATATTCCGTATTCATAAGAGTTTTGGTAGTTAGTTATATCTGTTTTAATATTCATTCCTGTTTCAGGTGTAACTTCCGAATAGCCAATTAAAAAATCTCCAGTGCTGGCACTAATTTCGTACCATTTAATCTCACCGCTGTAATATGAATCATCAGCAATATCTTCAATCATTGAACTTACATTGTCAATTATAACTGTTGTTGTGAGGGTTTCTGTATAGAGTGAAACTTCTAAATAACCATTTTGATAGTTGTTTATCGCATTATCAATATCCGTTTGAATATTACTGCCTAATTCCGGTATATTATATTCTACCCAATAGGTACCGGTGTCAGTATCATTGAGTTTCCATAAGATGAAACCAGAATAATAAGAACCTTCTGGTATTACACTTTCAAATATACCATCAATCATTATAAATGCTGGTGTATTTTCTTTGTAGATAATTACTTCTAATATACCATAATTATAATTACCATGCTCGTAATTAATATCATCAATTATAATAGACCCCTTTTCAATTTCGGTATATTCATAAAGTAAGTCTGGTGTACTAACTTCTGTTTCCTTCCAACTTATGCTTCCAGTGTAAAAGGCATTGGGGTCAATATCATTTATTACTGCAGGTGTTCCGTCTATTTCTATAGATGTGTTCAAATAATGACTGTTTAATATTACATCAATTATACCGTAATTGTGAGAATTTTGAACTTCCAGCAAATCTCCTTTTATGATTGATCCATCATTGGGTATGGAATACTCATACTTTATAATTTGTGATGAGTTTTCATCCTCTTTCCAGTATATATGCCCACTGTAATATTGTGAGTCATATATTTCATTAACACTTAGAGGCTCATCATCAATTTCGACTATTGTTATAACTTCTTCAAAGATATTGACTTTTAAATACCCGTAATTATATTCGGACTTTGCATTTTCTATTTTTGTTTTAACTTCCTGTCCCTTTGAAAGGGTAAATTCATTAATAATATTCCATGTTTCATTATCATATTTGGCATAAGAAATTTGACCAGAATAAAATCTTAGGTCGACAATATCACTAATTTCTGCATCATTATCATTTATCTGGATTGATATATTCAATTCAGAATTACTTAGTAATGCTCCTGAATAATAATCGCAAGCCGTTAACACCATTACAAGTGCAATAAAAA
>CAYUUC010000039.1:0-19221 GCA_964447635.1 uncultured Spirochaetia bacterium | reverse complement strand
ATATATAATTTATAAGGAGAATCACAGTATGAATAAATCAGAACTAATAAGCGAAGTAGCTAAGAAAACTAATTTAACTCAAAAGGATATAGGAAAGACTATAGAAGCCTTCATGGATGTAATTAAAGATACACTGAAGAAAGGAGACAAGATTACCCTGGTTGGCTTCGGTACTTTTGAAGTGAGGAAGAGAAAAGCTACCACAGGTATCAATCCACAAACTAAAGAAAAGATTAAGATACCTGCTAAGAAATTCGCTAAACTGAAATTTAGCGATACAGTGAATAAATTGTTAAACTAATCATTCATAATCATTGCTATTGCTGTTAGGTTTTAAACATACCAACTAAACCAATGTTATATTATCTTTCCCCTCTTTAGCAAAATCAATTCTAATATCCATTAAATCATCTCTAATACGTATAATATTGTTAAGATAACCTTTGAGGAAGTTATCTGCATTAAATGGATGATGATGGAATAGGTGTAATCTTTTAACCTTACCCTTTACTGCAAGGTCGATGGCATCCTCTATCTTGGAGTGTCCCCAGTTCTTCTTTTCTATATACTGTGCTTCTGTATACTGGGCATCGCATATAAACAGGTCTGCTTCTTTTATGAAATTAATCATATCATTTAGTTTTTCATGTGTTGGGTCTATCTCAAAATTCCCCGCATATACAATGGTTTTATTTTTGTATTTAATCTTAATTGCAGAGACCAGCCGTTTCTTCTTTATTCTGAAGAATGAGATTTTAGCCCCTAGGATTGACTTATAATTATCGGGAGGTATTTCATGGAATGCCATTCTTGCTTTAAGATTATTGATGTTTTCTAATGGAGAGTATGTACCATCGAATAGTGTATCGAGGTTCTTCTTGGTTAATTCTTCATCAGCTGATGAATATAGATTGATCTTTACTCCTCCTCTGTGTATATGAAAGAAGAAAGGCAAGCCTTGAATATAATCCCAGAAGAAAGAACTAACCAGGATATGGTATTCATCCAAAAATGGTTTCTCCTTACCGAAATCAATTAAACCAGTGCCCATATCTAAGATTAAGAATTTGGTTTCATCATTATCGTCCAGGTATAATTGTGTGCAATTAGTATTACCGCCAAATTCCAACATTTCATAACTAGGTTGTGGGACACTACCACGAGTCCCCCAATACAAAACCTTCATAGGTTAATCCTCGATGTAAGAACGATTTTATATGTTTTTGGTTCCCATGGTTTATACTACATGAGAATCTCTTTCCATAGCAATGAGCAGGTTTTTTATCCCTAAAGATTCTGCTTTCTTCTGGGATTGCTCAAATATGTAATCTGTCTTTGTATCGGAATATTCGGGATTATGATGGGTAAGCATAAGATTATCAACCCCTCCATCTACAGCTATCTTCATCGCTAATTCGGGTGTAGAATGTCCCCAATGTTCCTTACCCTTTATGTCTTCTTCAGTAAAATGAGAATCTATAATTAACAAATCGGTTTTTCTAATGAAATTTATCAATCCCTGATAATATTCTTGTTCGAATTTTTTTCCCCTACCAGCGGCTTTTTCTTTCCAACCCCATGGCAAATAGTTATTCTCTATAGGGGCAATATCGGTTAGAATGGAAATGGACCTTCCGGTATGCTTTGAGGTTATTCGATAACCCAAATCCATACTGGGATGATTAATCTGGTATGTTTTTATATAAGCATCTTCTAATTCAAATTTGGACTCACTCTTTAGATTTTTAAACTTAATGTCTGCTTGTAGCTTCTCAAATGGTATAGATGAATTACTTACATGGTGTAGCTTGATTATCATTTTACTAACATCGGATTCTTTGTCTCCAGGGGCGAAGATGGTGAAAGCGTTCTGCTCGAAATAGAATAGCTGGAATTGAGGTAGACCCATGATGTGGTCCCAGTGTCCATGGGTTAGGAATATGTTTAATTTGATAGGATTTGGATAATAGTTACCGTATAAGTACCTTCCCAGTAATGCTATGCCCGTCCCGCCATCTATGATTATCTTGGTATCATTTTCCTGAATAAAATAGCATGTTGTATTACCACCATATTTTATATTCTCAAGCCTTGCTACTGGATATGACCCTCTGCATCCATAACAGGTAAAATTCATTTACTACTCCTATATAAGCTTTCCTAATTATCAATATAATAA
This sequence comes from uncultured Spirochaetia bacterium, assembly GCA_964447635.1. Classification (GTDB taxonomy): domain Bacteria; phylum Spirochaetota; class UBA6919; order CAYUUC01; family CAYUUC01; genus CAYUUC01. The sequence continues at coordinate 17,042 of CAYUUC010000039.1, read as the reverse complement.
AAATTTAATATTCTAAAAATAGCTAGTAAGCTAATTTAGAATAAAAGTGATAAAATTATAGAGAAAGAATAAAAAGAAGATTCCTATATGTCTTTTAGACAAGGGATTTATCCAAAAATTTTTACTCTTTTCCATATTGAAATAGACTTTTAGTGAAAAAATTGGTTTTTTAATAGATATTAATTATTTTTATTGATGATATGATTAATTTTAGTGTTCATAAGAGTGATAAATGTTTTTTCAATAAAGCATCTATTACGATTTTTTATAGAAATTAAAATTAATATATAGTTTCCCTTACACAGATTTATCAGGCATTTGAGCTAACTAGCCGGATGCCTGTTTTTTATCTACATTAGGATTAAACTCAATCGGGTCAAAATAACACACAATATAAACCAAAATTTAACTTTTTTTTCTTGCTTTTTTAAAAAATCGTGTTAATATTATTTACACATTTCGTCTTATTTTTATAAACCAGAAAATAACGAAGGATTTTATATAAATTTTAAGGAAGTGATAAAACGTGATCAAGAGAAATAAATATATAAAGAACAAAAACTTTACTCAGTGGGCTATGTACCATACAGTATATAACTCAATGCTACTGGAAAATGCTCCTATTGATAGACCGGACTTGGAAAACCATGTGCAAGAGGTGGTTGGAAGACTATTCGATGCTGAGGAAGACCAGCATAACCACGAGAAAGTCGAAGAACTATACTCACTCGATGAAACCATGTCTTAAGAACAAGCCTCTGTCCATATCTTCACGGAACATCAAATTAAATAAACCGAAACCCAATCACCAATTTATTTCATCATAAGAAATGCTTATATTTAAGGATAAGCATTAAGAAAAGGTGGAACCAATGGATAACTCACACACTATACCCGAGGATGCACAGGACAACAAGCTGGGCTTGTTCAACATGGAGGATATCAACTATGTGGAGGCTATGGGGATAACACGGGCAAAAGCTTATGTCATTAAGATATACGATAGTGCTGAGATTAGTATTGATCTACTGAAAGACCTTCATAGGAAAGCGTTCGGCCATCTATATGATTGGGCAGGGAAAATTAGAACAACCATAACCAATATCGGCGTCCCACCTTTCCAGATACTATCCCAGCTGAAGATGTTCCTCGATAACCTGAAGTATCGGATGGAACAAATGGATATTGATGATGAAGAGGAAGTCATCCAGCTTTTAGCAGAAGTTCATCATTCAATAGTAAAGATACACCCTTTCATAAACGGAAATGGTCGATTGGCAAGACTCTTTACCAATCTCATAGCATTAAAACTCATGAGACCGCCTTTCGAAATATATATCAGAGAGAACTCTGACGACCGGAAGCATTACATAAGCGCAATAAAAGAAGCGGATAAGGGAGACTACACCAAACTTAAAGAATTGGTCAAACACGCTATCGATTATAGTATAGAGAGGTTTGAGATGATTGAGGAAGAGAATAAGCATGAGTGACTTATTCTTTAATATTATTCCGTTTTAGCCTTTCATAAAGTGAGCTACGACTTATATCCAGTGTTTCCGCTGTTATCTTCTTGCTACCATCAAAATGCTTTAATACTTCGGTTATGTAGAGTTTTTCCAGTTCTTTTAAAGTTAAGATGTTATCCCGGTTTACTTTTATCAGTAAGTCATCATCATCTTTTTTTGCTGATGAAGCCTTGTCAGACAATTTCTTATGGTCATTCTGATTTAACTTAATCGTTATGTCTTTTCGGGAAGGTGTTTCTTTGGTATTGAATAATTGTATATCTGATAGAGAGAGCGATTTCTCCTTACATATTATCATACCCCGTTCTATAAGGTTCTTAAGCTCTCTTACATTACCAGGAAAGTTGTATTCGAGTAGGTATTGTTTGAGTTTGTCACTCATCCCTATTACATTCTTACGAAAAGACTTATTATACCTTTCTATGAAGTATTCTGCCAGCATTAGCACATCCCGTTCCCTGTTTCTTACCGGCGGGACTTCGATATTGATAACATTAAGCCTATAGTACAGGTCTTCCCGGAAGCGGCCTTGTTTTATGAGTTCTTCCAGGTTGTCATTGGTAGCGGCAATGAGCCTTATATCTATGTTTATCTTCTTGAAACCTCCAATCCTTCTAATCTCACGATTCTCGAGAACCCGCAACAGTTTAGCCTGGACATCCATCGATAGTGTTCCAATCTCATCCAGGAATAGTGTACTACCGTTTGCTCTTTCGAATAGACCTATCTTTTGATTTTTAGCATCGGTGAATGAGCCTTTCTCATATCCGAATAACTCACTTTCCAACAGGTTGGATGGGATGGATGATGTTGAAATATCTAAAAGTTCTTTGTTGCTCCTGGAGGACATCTTGTGTATATACTGAGCGACGAGTTCTTTCCCAGTACCACTCTCCCCGGTGATAAGCACTGTAGCATCCGGATACTTGGCTACTTCACGGAGATGGTTCTTGAGCTGTATCATGACCTTACTCTCACCTATAAGCGGTGTAGTCTGGTCTTGCTTTTCCGCTATGAATTGTAAATTGAGTAGTTTCTTCCGTAGCTTTGCCCTTTCTGTAGCTTTCCCCACTATCATCCGTAGTTTCTCGCTGACGAACGGCTTAACGATGTAATCATATATTCCCCGTTTGAAAGCACTAACCGCATATTGAACATCATCATAAGCGGTAATCATAATGATGAGTGTTTCCGGGACATATTCCTTGATTTCGCTTATTATGTCCAATCCGCTCCTGTCTGGTAGATTGATGTCGAGTAGGATAACATCATAATCATTATACTTAAGCTTCTCCAGGCACTCCTTGGCAGAGAAAGCAGACTCGAAAGAGTATTCATCTTTGAAGATAAGGGTTATACTTTCCGAGATTAGCGGTTCATCATCCACAATGAGTATGTTGCATTTGATATCTGATTCATTTAATGTAGTGTCTAACATAATTATAAAACCGGTTTTATCTTTCTTACTTACTGGTAAAGAATTTATGGTAAAATCTTACTTAAATTTATAAATAAAAATGATTTATACCAAATATACAAGAGGTTTTTCTATGATATGTAGGATGAAAGCGAGATTTAAGTTTATCCCGCTTTCTTTATATATAGTAGTAATCTAGTTAGTATAATCATCGATGAAAGTTGCCCAATTTGGAGCATCATTAGCAAATTCTATGTTATTTGAGTTATAATCCTGGTCGAAAGTGTTCTTAGGTAAGTATATAGCCATACCATGATGGTTAGGGAACATAGTTCCAGTCTTAACATTGATTACAGCATCATCAACCGCATCCATTACACTCTGAGCCTGTGGATAAGTAGTCTTAATTTTATCACAGAAGTCCCATAATTCCCTAAATCCCAAATCACCAGACCATGACAGCTGTGAGTAATAAGTACATGAGTTCACAGCACTACTTACTGCTGAATCTGATGGGTCTAGAGAATTAGCAAGAGTATCGATTGAGGATGCCAAAGTTGACATCTTAGCATCACTAAGGTCAACCGCTGATATGGTTACACCTGTTGTGGTGAATGATGGGTCATTAATATGTCCGCCATTGGTGAATACATCATAATACTGATCAACAATGATATTAGACATGTCTACCGGGTCTATGTTTCCTTCATTACCCTGTATCTCATCGAAAATTTGTTTGAAGGGAAAACCGAGTGCGTACATAACCTCAGCTGATGCGATGGATATCTCAGCAACACTCTTCATCTCATAATAGACTTCCAGCATACCCATTAAGCATGCTTCAAATGGGAGTACATCGATTTTACCTTCGCCGGCATTGTTTATAGCGGTTTCTAGTGCTTGTCTAACTTCTTTCATATATAAAACATCACCACCGCTTGTCTCATCCCAGCATAGCTCTAGGAATGGTACAGGTTTATAATCATCATTTCTCCATCCTCCACCATGGTTGAATGGTATCAACATATAGTTAGCTGCAGGGAACTCGCTCATAGAGTACTCAACGAACTTTCTTAATGTTTCTCCATCACCCATATTGACTTCTACATCTGTGGATGTTTCAGTAATACCAAGAGGAGGTATAGCTATTCTCTGTGTAGGATGAGGACCATCGGTCATGTTTAGTTCTTCATTATAACCCGCCGGGTCGTAACCAAGCTCAAAGGCTCTGGTGTCAGTCCAATCACCGTCTCCTGTCCAATACCCACCGATACGGTCTGCTACAACAATGATTTTTACTAAATCATAATCCAGCTCTACCATTTCCATCTCATTCAAATCATAGAAGAAGTATTCCTCAACATTATTATCTCCATCTATGTAAAGCATAATAGTCCATGCTCTTTCCACTCCCACAGATTTTATGTTATAGGTTATATTCTCATCATTGTTAGGTATTTCTATTGAGGCATTCTTTATTACATCAAGGTTAGGTGTATTGAATTCGATAGTAAAAGTGGTACTTTCTCCATATTCAAGAGAGGTGTCAGCAGGCGTTTGTTTAACAACAAACTCGGAATCGCCGTTCAATCTTATCTTTGGATTGCCGGTTAGATTAAGAGTAGCATTTCCCATATTCCTTATTTTGAACTCATATTCTTTTGGATTGTTTATTTGAGCAGCACCTAAATCTATTTCTGCTCCATTTGATATTAATGTATTATTGTATAGAACTTCTATTAACGGTTGCGGGTCTACGATGTTGGATGCCAAAGCGATATTGTATGGGTTTTCATCTGAATCAGTGTTTGGTATCGTTAATGTAGCATCTTTCACTCCATTGTTGTTGGATTCGCATTTAACCTTTAATGATACAGAGCCACCAGGTTGTATAGTATTGGATGTAGGATTTTCGATTATTTCATAAGCTGAAGAGCCATTTCCTGTTATATCTATGTCGCCGGTTATTTCAAGTTCGCTGAGTCCCCAATTCTCTATGATAAAGGTTGCTTCTTTAAAAAGTCCTTTCTGAACTTCACCAAAATCATATATACTTGCATTTGATACGATAAATGTATTTCCTTCCATTACATTTATTTCCGGATATGCTTTACCTAATTTGATATTGTCTATCCATGCAGTATCTTGTCCTGATGATACAATAGAGTCTTTATAATATTCCCATTTTAAATCGTGTTGACCTGGAGAGAGTGTATATGTCATTTGTGACCAATCCATTTCACCAGTACAAAATTCCATTTCAGATGAATCAACGTAGAATTTCATACCATCATAACCAGATTCAGAACTTGTTTTGCACCAATAACTTAATGATAATTCTTCAGCTACATCTATAGTGATTTCCAGATTACTAACCTGGCTGTGGTCAATGCTTCCGAACTTAACCAAGTAGTTACCATTATTATTTTGTTCAACATTGGTTATGATTTCCGGTTCGGTATTTCCCCCTAATACCCAATCGTATTTATTGAAATCCCCTGTTTCGAAATCTTCTAAGAAAACCACATCTTGAGTTTTATTAAATATAGCTACGAAGGATTTGTCAGAGTCCATTATAAGGGTATAAGTGCTATCAGAGACCTTAACTAAGTCTTCAGCATTTTCCCCATACCATGCATCGAATACATAGTCGCTATCCGAACTTATTGTTAGGGTAAGTTCTTCCCCATCTTCGTAGAAATTCTTCTCTGGATTTATCTGTATTTCACCTTTCTCTACAGGACTTGGGTATGCTGTTAGTACCCAGCCATTATCACCTAAATCTGGATTACAAGATATAAAAATCATTCCAGATATACAAAGGATTATTAAAGACATGATAACCAGTATTACTTTTTTCATTTTTAATCTCCATTTATATTTTATATAAAAGATTTTAATTTAAATTAATATTAAATTCATAATACCAAAACACATAATAGATTAAATAATATTAATATTTATTAATAGAGTCAATTTTTTGGAATATAGCCTTCCTTCTTTCTATTTTTTTAATCGTAATGATATTTTTTATTGACAGATTTAATAGTTTTTCTAAAAGGTTATATATTTAATTCAATTGGTTCATTTTCGGCGAATTCTTGATTAATCCATCCTTTTTACTTAAAATGTAATTATACATTATTTCTCATTTTTGTAAGTAATGTTGACTTTATCTAAATCTATTTTAAAATAAAACTTATAATAATTGTCTATTTTATTTTTAGGAGATGATATGAAAAGAAACTTATTTATTTTGTTTTTTATAATATTGATAATTATAACTTTCTCTTGTAAACCAACCGATGACGCTGGTGATAGTGGTGATGGAGGTGATGCTGGTAACGGTATCACACTTAACCTAACCATAAACCCATCCGATACGGATAACCAGGTCTATGTCTATCCTTTACAACCTCAGGATGGTTATGAAGCCGGCACTGAAGTGACATTGATACCGGTACCCGATGAAACACAAGACCCATGGTACGCTTTCGATAACTGGTCTGGTGAAGACTCAGGCGATATTCTTGATAACAGTGACGGAACATACACCATAACCATGGATGAGTCTAAAACCATCATTGCTGAATTCTACGAAAGAACCAATGTTAGCATTAACATAACCATAGAACCACAACAAGCAGAGGATGAACTGGCTTATGTTAAGATTGAACCGGAATTAGATAACTACTATGAGGGGATGGATATTACACTCACCCCTATAAAGGGTATTACATATGAATTTGACCAGTGGGAGGATAGCTCCACCACCGTTCCCAGAGAGGTAACCTTAGGTGATACTAACCTGGATGTTACCGCTACATATACACTAATGAACTACACAAGATACGATGACTTTGAAGCAGGAACTATCCCAACTGATGCTTACTCAATGGCATACTTTCAACAATATTGGGATAGTGGTTCAGACCCGGTTATATCCACAACCGAATCCTATACCGGAACTAATAGTGTTCAGTTTACTGGAACAGATTATTATGGGGTACAGAAGTCATTCATGGTTGCAGATGTTGATGTTACAACTGACTCTTTCATAGCCTTCTCATATAAGGTTAGCGGGAGCGAGGATTTTAATGCTTTCGATGAAAGAGACCATTTCGGCTTCTATGTGGATGATACCACAACACCGGTTGTATATGAGTTTGGTGAGTCTGAATGGAAAAGATATACATATCAAATACCCGCTGGCACACATGAGCTATGCTGGGGTTTCTTTGAGAGAGTTCCTTCTACTGGAGGACAGAACAGCTCATGGGTAGATGATATCGTATTCGGTCCTGATATTAACATAATAGCACCCGAAGGTGAGGTCATCATCGATTATCTGGGTAATGAAGTGGATACTACACAGGTTAATAACCTTGGATATGTCTCTCCTGGTGATACTATGATGACATTTACTATGACCAATCTGGGAAAGGCTGACGAAACGATAACCTCTATATCACTTGGTGGGTCATCATCACCAGAGTTCTCTCTTACTAATAACCCAGCAGACCCAGACCCCGTCATCATACCAAATGATGGAACTGAAGTCACTTTCGAGATTACACTCACCGGTGCGGTGGAACCTAACCAGTATACTGCTTATGTGGATATCGCTACCGATACAACAAAGGATTATAACTTCTCATTCAATGTAGACTGTATTGCCCCGGTTACCGAGATAAACGAAGACTTCGAGACCGGAGACCTCTCTAGCTACAACTGGAACTATGGTGGACAAGCAAATCCTCAGGTAATCGACGATACAGAGGTACCGGAATTGGTACGTCGGGGGACATACTCGCTACAGTTTGGGGAAAGAGAACCGATAGCTGGTGAAGATAATGTCCCACCATACCATGACGGTATGAGCTTCATCGAGATTGATGTAGAAGTCCAGACCGCTCCTAAGACTTTGACTTATTGGTTTAAGACTTCTGCTCATCTTGCGGATAAGCTATCTCTTTATATTGATGGTAACTCAATCTATAGCAAGGGGGGTCCGTCCAAACCATGGGCAAGATATGCTCATACTTTCGATACCACCGGAACATATAAAGTTAGATGGGAATACAGTAAGAATACCTACACTAATTTCTATTATGATTCCGCTTGGATAGATGATATTAAATTAGGCGACCCGGAATCTCAAATAGCGATTAAATACGGAGATGATTTTATCTATGATGGTGAGACTTATTATGTAACAGTGGATAATACCGGAGGTTCGACTGTAAATGTAGATATAGAAATGGTCAATATCGGTACATCAGACCTTTATCTGACGGGAACAGTTCCTGATTATGTAGTTTTAAGCAATAATGACCCCGAGCTATCTGTTATTCAACCTTCTGGTACTATCATTGGTGCTGTTACCGGAACCGACCCTTTTAACTCGGAGACATTCACCATCTCAGTTGATACCACCGATGGAACAAATACCACATATACCGGTGATATATCTATAGATAACAACTCATCGGTTACCCCCTTCACCTTTAACATAGAGGTTTTATCTACAAAACCCGAGCTGATTGACGATTTCGAGTCACACTCCTCCGGTCAAGCTCCCCCAGCTCCTTGGGTTGTTGGTGTAAACTCGACATATAGCGGAACTCCGAATGGACCAGTTGTGTATTATGATACATACGATTATATAAAGTATCTGAGGTTGTTGAGAGACCAACTTGGTGCTCCCGGTTCCTACGGTGAGGTTGAGACGGGCTATACTTATGCTCAATACAGCTATACTGCCGCCGATGCGGGTTATATAGCTTTTGATTATGTACAGAATGACCTTAAGAATGGCGAGTTATTAGAGTTCTGGCTGGATTTGGATATAGCTGATATTGATATCCCGACATCACCGGCTGATTGGAGTATGCAGACACCATTGGTTGAAGATATCATAACGGTTAAGGTACCTATACCGTCAGCAGGGACATATCGTCTCACTTGGAAAGCATCGAAGAGTGTGGGAGGTGAGAACGATGAAGATGTTGTTGGAATCGATAACTTAAGATTCTTACCTTAATTTGAATTAATCTATTATAGTGCGGGAGACTTGCTATTAAGTCATCCGCACTCATTTAAAATCTATGATAATACAAAAAAAGGAGTTTATTTAATGAATAAGAAGTACTACATTATATTTATCTTAACTTTGCTTATACTATCTCTTGCTATCTTTTACTGTGACCCGGATTCAGACTCTGGTGACTCTGGTGACTCTGGTGACTCTGGTGACTCTGGTGACTCTGGTGACTCTGGCGATGGCGGTGACCCAGACCCTATACTGATAGATGATTTTGATGGTGATAATGGGATAAGCCATATCGAGGGAGAAAATCCTTCCTATCCATGGATAAGTGGCTGGGAGACTACTTATGCGGGAGGATTAGAGAAAGGACCTGAGATTCACTATCTGGGTGATAACTACGGAAAATGGTTGCGGATTATGACTGACGCTTTGAGTCTGCCTGATGTGGATTTTGGTATTAATGATACCGGTTATACTTATGTCCAGTATGAGTTTATTGCCCCAGCTCCCGGGATATTAAGGTTTACTCAATTCCAGCATGGTTATGATATAGACCTTAATCCTACTCCTCCAAACGGGACATTTGAGTTCTGGCTGGATTTTGACCTAAGCAGTGATGACATATCTGACCCGACCACACCTCCTACTAAAACGATAACGAATTATGGTTCCTTCCAAGATGAGGAGATAACCGTTACTGACCCAGGTATATATCGTTTAACCTGGAAAGCGACAAAGGATTTTACCGGGTTAACAGAAGATACAATTATTATAGATAATATTTATTTTGAACCGGATTTCTAAAGTACTCTATATTGTTTATATTTAAATAAAAGAGAGGAAGGCTTATTCATGGAGGATATGAATCATGCTTAAAGATGCTTTTCAAGTTGTTCTTTAAGCGTAGATATCTTATTATGTCCGTTATTGATTTTCTCGGCTTCTTTTAAGTGTTTTCTGGCTTCCTTATATCTTTTCAATTTTATATAAATTTCAACCATATTCAATATTATTTCCATGTTATTTTGATTGTGAATATAATATCGCTTACTGTAATATAAAGCAGTATCATAATTATTATATTTATTATTTAGAATGCTACAATAATATATAAAAGTCATATCACCAGGATAATATTTGATTGCCTCTTTGACAGTGGAAAGTGCTTTTTTATATTGTTTTGTTTTGAGGTATGACTTAAGAGTAATATTAAAGCATTGTTTATCCTTTTTTATATTTAAGGCTTTAGATGACTTATCTATAGAATCATTCAGTTTATTCTCTTTATATAACCGTATGGCTTCATTTCTCAATTCATTATAGAGCTTTTCATCTTTAACATTATATAAATCATTTCCTTGATAATAGATTTTCATAATGCTTAAGTCGTCTCTAGGTTCGCTTTTATCATATATGATATTGATAATGTTTTCTAGTTTACCATTCCCTTTTTCAATAAATTTTAATATAAGATTTTGGTCTCTATTGAAATGAAATTTTCCATTATCCTCTTTTATATAGATATCATCCCTTCCATCAGAACCGGTGAAGATAGAATCTCCTGCTTGTAATCGATATTTCTTCAATATTATTCTATTTTCTCCTAAACGCATGCCTATTTTATGGTTTAGGAGTTCTCTTTCTATGAATTCTGCTTTGCCTTCTCTATAAAGGATAGACCATGGATGCTCAGCATTAAAGAAGTACATCATTCCTGTCTCATCATCAATAATACCCATCACAACGGATATCATCATTGTTCCGGAGAATGATACGAAGACATCCTGCAGTTCTCGGTAGCATCTTATTAGCCATTCTTCAGGAGCTAAGTTTGATGCATCAGGAACCATTTTTGTTCGAGAGACGAAAGCATTGAAGACCACACCTAATACCAATGCTCCCCCAGCTCCTTGTATCGATTTACCCATTGCATCACCATTTACAAACACGGTATAGGTTTTATTGCCTTCAGGGTTATTAAGGACTAGGGTATCAGCGATACATATATCTCCCCCCAACTCAGCGCTCCATTCCCGAAATTTGAATTTCTTCTTTTGTGATATATAGAAGTCAGCTTTAACATAATCGCTATCCACTTGGTTTCTAATTAAAGGATTAATAAGCAGAGATGTAAGGTAGTAATCCCCGTCCTGTTGTATCTTTAATTCATTTACTTCCTTAAATGCCACTTCTAGTTCCTGGTTTGCTTCTTGTAATTCGGCGGTTCTTTCTCTCACAATGTTTTCAAGTTGTTCACTGTATACTTGTATCGTGGTCTTTTGAATTTTGGTTTCTGTATATAGAGAAGCATTCTTAATTGATATTGACATTTGTGTGGAAAGCATTTTAAGGACTTCGAGTCTTTGAGGAGTGAAAACTCCTTCCATTAAGTTATTTTCCAGGTATAGAAGACCAGTGAACTCTCCTTGGTTGATTAAAGGTATAGATAAAACGGATATGATATTATTGTTTTTTATGTATTTATCGGAATTATAGTTAGGATTCGTGGATGCATTCTTTAGTACGACATTTTCTTCTGTCCTTTCTACATATTTAATTATGGAATGAGGTACTAGGTCGCTTTCTTCTACGGGTATAGATTGTTTTACTTTAATATCATCAATATGGTCTATATCTGCTTGTGCTTCTATCAGAAGCTGGTTGTCCCGCTTAAGTATAATGAATGCTTTTTGAGCACCTGCATTCTCTATTATTATTCTGATAAGTTTATTGAGAAGGTTTTCCAATTCGATTTCACCAGCTATAGCATTAGATGCTTTCATAATCGTGGACAGGTCGAGGAGGTTTCCGCCATCATCTGATGATGTGGTAAGAGATATGGTGGAGGCATTATAGTCCATAGAAGAATCATCTTTAGCAATATCTTTCGATATATAATCTCCATAATCCCTTAATAAGAGTCTTATTTTACCATCAACCCCCCATTCTTTGTATGACTGGAAAGCCTCTGTCATATAGACTTTACCTGCGGATTCAATACCGAGTTGGATAAAGAATAGAGCCATACATTCGTAAATCTTGGTTATAAACATTAAATTTTCGTTTTCTATTGCGTAGTTTAAGGCTTCTTCATAGTATTCAATAGCTTCTTGGGTTTCCTTTTTTAATTTGTGGTATTCTGCTATGAATAAATAAGCTATAGGCAGTTTATAAAACTCAACCTTATCTTTTGTTTGTTCAAATTCTTGAATAAGATTATGCATCTGTTGTAGTTTGTCTCTTTTTTCATCTTCGGAATACTTATCAAATATGTGACTTTCACAGACATGCCTTATACCCTTATCTTCTATATCCCCCTCCTGGAAGTTTTCCAAACATCGTTGAATTTCGATGGCTTTTTCAAATTCATTATTTACAAAGAGTGTCTTCATCTTTATTATATAATACCAATTCAATCCTATACCGAATTCTGCTTCCTTCATTTTCTTATAGGTCTCTTCTTCATCAAATGTTTCTTCTCTATCCGATTTAATCTCCTCTACACTAAATGAATCCGGACTTACAGTTCTTCCAAGAAGGCACAATATACCCTGTCTGAGTAGGGTAAGAACCTTGGTCACTACGGAATGTTTTATCTTTTTAGCATAATCCAAGCCTTCCTCTACATATGTTAAGAGTGTTCCCAGGTTCTGTCCAGCTTCGAAAGCTTGTATACTAGAATTAGCAAGGATTGCTGCTGCTTTTCCTTTGACCCCAGCTTCAACAGCGCATTTATAGGCTTTCTCAAATATTGGAAAAGCTTTCTTCCTGGGATTTTTTAATGAGTTCAATTGTGATGCGAATGTATTATAAACACTGCATTTTAATACATTATTATCAGATGCGTCAGTCATTTTCATAGCAATTTGTCCCCAATTATACGCATCTTCCGGTTCATCCTTTCTTGATAGATATACACCATAATTTAAATAATAATCCGGGGTGTATTCTGTGTATCCATGGGTAAGAATAATATTAATTTGTTTCAAAGTGCATATATTTTTTACATGTAGTTTCCAAATAGCATTTGAAGAAACATGTATATTTGATAAAAGGTTGATTATTGATTTTTGGATGTTATCTTCCATTTCTGGTAGTTTGGTTATATCTTCAAGGTTCTTATCTTTCATTTTTTCCTTTATTTTCTGTTCTTCCTCTTTTTCTAGTTCTATCAATTCTTCATCAGTATCAGGGAAATCTAATCCAATTTCTCGTAATCCTTTTATTCCTACTTCTATGCTTTTAGCAAAATCTCCTGCTTTTGAATGTTTAATAACCATCAATGAGTATAATCGTATCTTATCTTCGATTGATTTGGCATGGCTAATAGCAATGTTAGTGTAATATTCAACATTATCGTAATTTATACACAATCCCTCACATCTTGCTCTTCTTTCGAATACTTTTATTCCTATATCTAATTCTTTTTCCCAGAAATGCTCTGGGAATAAATCGGTGGATATCTTTGAATATTTAAGTCCCATATCATAAGCACATGCTTTGGTAGCTTTTTTACTTGCTTCTATATTAAGTTCAATCAGTTCCTTTATCTTATCATCTGTTTGGATAAGAGGTATAGCTTTATTTAGATTATTAACAATATTGAATATGTTTTCTTTTATTTCTTCTTCTGAACTTTGGTCAAGAATATATCTTCCTATTTGTAGATGATATCGGTTCTTCTCTTCTTCGCTTAATAATTCGTAAAATGCTTGCTGTATTCTATTATGGAGAAATTTATAACATACTTTCTCGGCGTCTTTTTCTTTCAATTCATCTGTTACATATTTGTATTCATCACCAATAGGGGTTATTATATCCATGGAAACGGCTTGTTCCAAATAGTGAGAGATATTAGTATAGGTATCCTTATAAAGAAAAGAGAGGAAAGCTATATTGAAGATATTACCTATACAAGAAGCGATATTAAGTATCTTTTTCGTATCAGGTTTAAGTTTGGATATTTTACCAGTGATTAATTCTACGGCATTATCCATTATATTCATATTCCTTACTTCATCTATCTTCCATGACCATTTGTACTTTTCATAATCGAAATATAGTATTTTTTGTTCGTACATGGTTTTTAATAGATTTTCAATAAAGTATGGATTACCACCGGTCTTTTTGTGTATTTGTTCAGCTAGTTCACCCAGTTCTTTATTAACTTTATGGAATAATATATCCGAAACGAGTTTCTCAATATCATCTGTTTGTAGGTTTTGTAGGATTAATTCCAATAGATATTCTGGTTTGTTTTCTTTAACTTGGTTTAATATTTCATTCCATTTTTTATTATTATCCAGTTCATCATTCCTATATAGCAAAATGAAGACTATATTATTCTCCGAACCATCCAAAATGGTTTTTTTCAAAAAATTGATAGAAGCAGGGTCTGCATAATGGAAATCATCTAAAAGCATAACCAATTTGTCTTTAGCAAAGACTTTGAATAAGGTTTGGAAGGCTTTAATGAAAACTTCTGGTGGTATTTCGTCTAAATCCTTTATATCTTCGTTTTTACCCATGATTTTTTCTAAAAGTGGGATGATAGAAGTAAGATAGACTGAATAATCTTTTAACTCCTTGTCTAAAGTAGTTTTCATATTAGCTAGGGATTTATTGTCTGCTTCTGTTAGGAATTTTTTAATCAAATAAGTTAATGCTTCTTTAATGCCATAATATGGTATATTCTGCTGGAATTGATTGAAGTTTCCACTGGTGAACTTATTATCATTCTTTAAGGTCATATTATGTATATGCTTGCCGATAGCAGTTTTACCAACCCCAGCTTCACCAGTTATTATAATCAATTTACCATTCTTATTAGATTCTTTCTCAGAGATTCTTTCATCGATAAGGTTTAACTCTTTATCCCTTCCGTAGAGCTTATCAGGTAGTTGCAGGTATGTGGGGATATCCTTTTGACCTATATCAAAATTCTCAATACTGCCTTCTGTCATATATTGATGTAGACATTTTTCAAGGTCATATTTCAATCCAGATGCACTCTGATATCTATCCTGTGGATTTTTTGATAATAACTTCATTACTATATCTGATAATTGTTCTGGGATACTTTTATCATAAGAGGTCAAGGGTTTTGGCTTCAACGCTATATGAGAATAAATAAGTTCCATAAAATCCTTTGATTCAAAAGGGAGCTTTCCAGTAAGCATCTCATAAAAAGTGACCCCTAAGGAATAAAGGTCAGTTCGGGAATCAATCTTCTGATTGGTTCTTCCCGTTTGTTCAGGAGATATATACAAAAGTGTGCCTTTTAGTTCTTTACTATTTTGTTTTACTTGTTCGGAAATATTTTTTGAAGCTATCCCAAAGTCTATCAATTTCACTAAGTTATTTTCTAGATTTATAATAATATTATGAGATTTGATGTCTTTGTGAATTATGTTCTTTTTGTGTATTTGTGAAAGAGTTTGAGCAATCTTTATAGATATATCCAGGAAGTCCTTCAAGTTTAACCTTCCCCTCTCTTTTAGTGTATCGGATAAAGATACCGCATCTATATCTTCTAAAATCAGTGCTGGTGAATGGTTTACTTTGGTAAAATCATAATACTTTATTACTCCTTCGATATCTAAATCCTTAGCGATATTGAATTCATACTTAAGTCTCGCGATACTTTGTGGGCTTGGATGGTCGGACTTTAAGACTTTAATAACAACTTTCCTGTTATCATTTTTATCTATAGCTTTATAAATAAAGGTCTCAGAACCTTCATAAATGGTTTCTATTATATCATACATTAAATATTCCTGAATCTTGGTAATAGCTTATTACTTTTATTCTATAATTTAATGATGATTCAAATTATGAACAATAATAAAGTAATCCTTTTCAAAAAGATAATACATTACATAACCAATCTAACTCTTTTTTTACCTAATATCATAAAAGATATATATTTATATACCATGTTTGTTATATATGAAAATGAT
The DNA here is from genome assembly GCA_964447635.1 of uncultured Spirochaetia bacterium. Lineage (GTDB taxonomy): Bacteria > Spirochaetota > UBA6919 > CAYUUC01 > CAYUUC01 > CAYUUC01. Next base: position 1,088 of record CAYUUC010000039.1, on the reverse strand, counting down.
AATTAGGCTAATTATAGGTTTATTACTTACATATCTTTTCTTATTTTTAAATTCAGGGTAATTGTTTTAGCATTGTCCTTTTTAATAAATTCAATATGTGAAACATCTAATTAGATTATTGAGATATAGTTCAATAAAATATTAATCACATTAAATAAAAAAATAATATGACAGTGAAGGAACTAATGAATAATAAAATAAATATACTTATCTTATTTTTTCTTATTTTGATGACATTAAATTGTTCACCAACACAAAAAGCTGAGATACCCAAGGCTTTAGAAGGTATTCTTAATCTTGAGGACTGGAGCTTTAAGCAGGACGGCATCGTCAACCTTGATGGTGAATGGGAGTTTTATTGGAAAGATTTCATCCCGCCTGATGATTTTCACAACAATTCATTAACCAAAAAACCTGAATATGAGCAGGTTGGAACAGAATGGAATAGCTATCAGATAGATGGAGAAAAACTTCCTGAGTTTGGATATGCTACATACCGATTACTTATTAAGTATGGCAACGGTGAAGAAGGAGTCTTTGCTCTAAGATTACCCTCAATATATACAGCTTATGAATTATACATAGACGGTAAATACTATGATATACATGGTAAAGTGGGAAAGAGTAAAGAAGAGATGACACCTAAGTCCCAATATGAAGAGCTTTTCTTTAATAAAAAGGGAACGGAAACTGAATTAGTTTTTCACGTATCTAATTATTACAACCATAGGGGAGGATTACTTCATGTTCCTTCTCTGGGAACATCTGACCAGATTAAGTCCTTTAAGTATCAGAAGATAGCTTTAGATTTGTTTACCTTTGGTGGGCTTCTCATAATGGCTATCTATCACATCGGTCTATTCGTGTTAAGATTAGAGAACAAGTCTTATATAATCTTTGCTTTGGTTTGTATAGCAGCTGCTGTTAGGATAGTATTAACTGGGGAAACCTTTATATATAATCTTTTTCCTGATACAGGTTATGTAATTCTTACTAAGATTGAGTATTTGACCATGACATCTGTGGTAGGTTTATTCCCTACTTTTATTAATTTCCTTTATCCTAAAGACAATTATAAGATAGCAGTA
>CAYUUC010000038.1:0-19380 GCA_964447635.1 uncultured Spirochaetia bacterium | reverse complement strand
AACCGCACCCTTAAGGGTGCTGTTCTCTGAAAGAGTAAAATTTGCAAAAGTATAGTTAATATTATTATTTATCTTTATCCTTATCTTCTTCCTGTTCACCCTTTTGAAGGTTCTTAAGTTCTTCCTCATCTTTTTCTTTATCGGTATCGGTTACATCCATATTGCTTAGTTCATTCAATGCCTCTAAATCCTCCGTGGATAGGGAAGAACCGTTGGTGGAGCCTGCTGTTTCATCCTGTTCTTCTGTGGATTCTTTTTTGGATTTAGTTTCTTCTTCTGTTTCTGCTGGAACATCTTCTTTCTTAGATTTAGTTTCTGTTGAGGTATTTTCTTTCTCATTTTTATCGTTTTTACTCTGCTGATTTTTTTCTTCAATTTTTTCAGGAATTTCTTCCTTTTCTGGGACTTTCTTCTTTTGTTTTGGAGGTTCTATGGTTTCTTCCATTTGTTCTGTGTTGTTTTTACTCTTTTTCATATCTATAAGAATCATAATAATCACAATGATATGAAGTATCCCCAAAGTCCAATGTTTGAAGGTATTCCATCCGGCTTGTGGGTCAAATACATTTGCTGAGTCAGCGGCGAATGCATTATACATATTGTAGAATACATTCAGGAAGACTGATTCAAATATGATTATACTGGATGTGATAATACCTATACGATGACCAATCCCTCTCTTGGCAAAGATGAAGATAACCGCAAAGATTACCGGGATTGATATAATCATTTCCAGGATGACTTTGGTAAGGTCAAAGGCTTTGAAAGCATCTAATAGGTTTTCTCCGTATGTTCCTTCGATATTGAATATTACAAATAGATTAATAATAAGTAAAAATACAATAGTGATAATCCAAATTGTTAATAGGGAGTATTTAAAGAAGTCCTTCTTAAATTTTCCTCCTACTGATTTTAATATGTTACTGAATTGGTTTGATGCTTTTGATGAATTATTATCAGCCATAAAAGTTCTCTCCTATAGTATAATGATGTATAATTTTGATTTTCATTAAATAATTTCCCGTTGTATTAATTATAATAAAATTTATCTCCTTTTATAATCAACTCAATTCAAAATTGTACTTTTTAACAAAAATTTATAAAGAAAAATCTAAGAATCGCCCATTTAAATTAAAGTAAACCATATTAGATATTTTAATATTTATAAGGAGCGCCCTATTATGAGAAACTACAATCTCATCGTAATAGAAGGAAACCTAACCCGTGACCCGGAGTTCTCCTATTCACAAAGGTCTAATACTCCTATGCTAAAATTCTCCATCGCCAATAATTACACCTCCATAGATAAAAACGGGCAGAAAGTGGAAGAGGTAAGTTACTTCGATATCTCCTCTTTCGGAACCACCGCTGAAATTTTCAGCAAATATCTTAAAAAAGGCAAACGGGTAATCGTAACCGGTAAAATCAGGCAATATCGTTGGAATGATGGAGAACAAAGGAAATCCAAGATGAAGATTTTAGCTGATGATATAAGTTTTGTCTCATCGGGAAAGAAGAAGTATTATCAGCATGTCTCTGAAGAAAAGGTGGGATAGGATTTAAATATTTTAACGAATTAAAAACATATATAACAAAAGGTTACTACGATTCCTAACTTAATTAGAAAAATTTCTGAGTTAAATTCTAAAACCATGTGTTATAATCTCTAAACCATATAACTAAGGAGTTTAATATTATGAGTAGCAAACCAATCTATATCGGTATAATCAGCACTCTTGCCATAGCACTTATCATCACTGTGGCAATAATTATAGGCAACTCCGGCAACGACAATACAAACCTAAACAGCAATGTAGCCCCCGGAAACAAGTTTGATAGCCCTACCTTTGATAATGATACGACTTTCCCCTCAACCGTTGGTGAAACACTAACCATGAGTGTAAATGTCAACAATAACTATGTGGTAGGCGGTAACGAGAATGACATCTATGTTAAGCTTGACTTTAAAGCAATGGAATATAAATTTAAAGAAGATATGCCGCTCAATCTCTCACTGGTACTGGATAAGAGTGGGTCGATGACCGGTGAGAAAATTGAACAGGCAAAGGAAGCATTGATAGGTTTAATCAAATCTCTATCACCGGAAGACATGGTCTCCATCGTAACATACGATGACGGTGTGAATATAGTATATCAGCAAAGCTCAATCGATAGTCTGGAACAACTTATACAGGTCGTCAACAATATTTATGGGGGCGGTGGAACATATCTGGAAGGTGGACTGAGAGAAGGCATTAAACAAGTAGTCACCAGAAAAAGCGATGATTACATCAACCGGGTTATACTCTTCTCCGATGGCGTCGCTACAAACGGCATCACCGATGCTGAAGGACTGGGAAGAGTGGCCGCAGGCGGTTCGGAGCAGGGTGTAAGCATATCAACCATGGGATTCGGCACTGATTACGACGAAAAGGTAATGACTTCTATCGCAATAAACGGCTCCGGCAATTACCAATACATACGATATGCCGAAGATATACCTAAATCCCTAAAAGAAGAATTGTCGATGCTGAAAAGCACCGTAGCTTCCCAAACCAAGGTTAAGGTCATCCATGACCCATCCATAAGATTTATCAGGACTTTCGGCTACAGATACGAATCTAAAAACGGCTATGTCGAAATCCCCATCAGGGACTTCTTCTCAGGAGATAAAGGCAAAGCAATACTACACTTCAAAACCGATGCTAAGGACTTATCAGACCCTAATATCAAAATCACCCTGAACTATATCGATGCGGTGAACGATAGAAAGGAAGAGAACTACGATACTGGCGTTGCTTTAAGTGTAACAGACAGCATGGAGATGTACAACGATAACCTTAACACTACCGTCATGAGTGAAGTCCTCTCTCTGGAAAGCACTGTAGCATTAGAAGAAGCAAACCAAGCATTCGAGAAGGGCGATAAAGACCAGGCTTTAGATATTATTCAAAGCTATATAAATAATAACAAAGACTTTATAACCACATACGGTGAAAACGAAGAGGTTAATCAAACCATAGACTACCTCAACGAACAACAGAAGGAACTCGAAACCGTAGAATACGGTGAAGCAGAGGCTAAACACTATCTTAAAAGCAACAGAAGCGTCAATATGTATAAGATGCAGGGAAGAGCACCAGATGATGATACTGATAACGAAGAGGATGATGAAGACGACGAAGATTAAAAAGATTGTGTAATAAATAATGATTAAATTTTAAGTTACCTCTTTATTTTTGTTTCTTAAGCAGGGAGAAAATCATATTATAGGTTTTCTCCCTCTTTACTTATATACTTATATAATTTATATATTGCTAGAACAGTCTTTTTCTAACCGGAAGGGGTTTTTAGATGTTGGTTGATAAGGTCTACGATGTTTTGAAGAGGGACTTCGTAATCGATATACCCTGTCTTTACCGCTTCCTGATTCATACCATAAACCACTGATGTAGCCTTATCCTGGGCAATGGTTACAGCTCCTTTTTTCTTCAGCATGGTTATGCCTTTCGCCCCGTCATCACCCATACCGGTCATGATTACTGCTATCGTTTTCTTAACCATGTTATTGGATAAGGATTCGAACAAAGCATCAATAGAAGGCATATGTCCAGATACCTTACCATATCTGGTAAGTCTGATTATTGGAACACCTGCTTTTTTCTGTACAGTAAGATGTGCATCTCCTGGAGCCATGTACCCCATACCTGCATATATGATATCCCCGTCCTCGGCTTCTTTGATGTTGATTTTGCTGAATGCATTCAAACGATCGGCGAAGATAGTTGTAAATGGTTTGGGCATATGCTGTACGATAAGGTATGCTACTGTGGTATTGATTCTGGGATTGGTAAACATCTCTTTTAAGGCATTAGGTCCGCCGGTAGAACATCCGATAGCGATTATTTTATCGGTGATTATACCTTTATTGGGTGCTTTCTCCCCCAATATAGTCTTTAGATTATATGTTTTTGGTGATTTGACTTTTGCTATGGTTTGAGGTTTAGGTTTGTTATCGGTAATGACATCCTTAGAAAGTGTTCCGACATTGACTGCCATTGCTTTTTTGATTTTAGACTTTATCTGATTCTTGATTATTGATATACTGTCAGATGTTCCTTCCGGTTTGGATACGAAGTCGACGGCACCCATTTCCATAGCTAATAGAGTAGCGAACTCGTTTCGTCTGGTAGCCGAAGAGACGATAATAACCCTGGTTGGGCATATATCCATGATATTCTTCAGCGTTTCTAAACCATCCATATCCGGCATAAGTATATCAAGAGTAACCACATCCGGTTTAAACTTATTGATTTTCTGTAATGCTTTCTCACCACTATAAGCAGTGCCGACTAATTCCATGTCGGGGTCTTCAATGATGATATCCGATATGTATTTCCTAGCCAGTACAGAGTCATCAACAACCAGCACCCTGATTTTCTTTCTCTCCATCAAAAAACCTCTAGAAGATAAACCCACCTTTTAATCATCTTTATAAACCCGTTATAGGGTCTTTTTTACATATAAAGAAGGCTTGTAGAACTTGAACAAGGGATTATTAAATAGTGATTCAGAGTGACCTAGGAATAGATAGCCATTCTTGTTTAATGATTTTGCGAACTTTACGAATAATTTCTCTTTAGTATCCTTATCGAAGTATATAATCACATTACGGCAGAATATGATATCCAGGTTCTGTGGGAATGGGTCTTTAATCAAGTTTAATTGTTTGAAAGTGATATTCTGTTTGATAGAATTTTTAATCAGATACTTATCATCGTTTGCTTTGGTAAAGTAGTTAGACATCATGCTCTTGGGGACTGTTTTCAGCTGTTCATCACGATAAAGACCATTTTTAGCAAAATCCAACACTCTAGTGGAAAGGTCAGTAGCCAATATATCGAATTTAACCTCAGGATTATGTGTGATGAGTTTAAGAGCGATAGAGTAAGGTTCCTCTCCAGTAGAACAACCGGCACTCCAAATCTTGAGCCTGGGTTTATTCAAATCTGGTACTACTTCTTTGGATAGATATTCAAACTGCTTCTCATCACGGAAGAAGGATGATACATTAGTGGTTATGACATTAATCATCATAACGAATTCCTCGTCCCTATGCTTCTTAACATAAGAGAAGTATTCACCGTAGCTGGTGAAATTATGAAGGAGGACTCTCTTCCTCAGGCGATTATTTACCAGGCTTCGCTTTTTATCGGTAAGGAATATCCCGGAGTAATCGTATATGAATTTACAAAATTCGTCATATTCTTTATCAGTAAATGGTTTTAACTTTTCAAAATTTAACATCACAGCATTGCTCCGTAAAACGAATAATTTTGTCTACAAATCTTCTAAATTTCCCATCTGTATTTTTGTTTTTACCTTATTAAATATATTAAATTATACAAAAATATATTAATAAAACCTTAAAAAAATATATAGTATTGGATTTTTTTTCCTAAAAATAAATATATAGAAAAAATCGAAATTTTTCTAATATTTTTTAGCCTATATATGCTGAATTATTACTTTACTATGATTGTTATTTAGTAAAAACCAAATATAATCAAAATCTGGAGTAATTTTAAAAAATATGCGTATAATCGAATCTAAAGTTAATGAAATTTTAGAAAAACTATATAAAAAGAAATATAAAATCTCCTTCGCAGAAAGTTGTACCGGTGGTATGCTGACATCAATCTTTGTTAACATCCCGGGGGTCTCCGACTACCTTATCGAAGGTATAGTATGTTATAGCAATGAATCTAAAATTAAAAGACTCGGCGTGAATAAATTAACCATCGAAAACTACGGTGCTGTAAGTGAAGAATGCATCAGGGAAATGTTAACCGGTCTCGATACTGAGGTAGCATTAGCTATTTCCGGAATCGCAGGCCCCTCGGGTGGAACACCAGAAAAGCCCGTCGGAACAGTCTTCATCGGATTGAAAGTGGGTAAAGACCACACCCAGATTAAAAAGTTTATGTTTGACGGAAGCAGGAATGATATTAGATATAAAAGCTGTGATGAAGCCATAGAAATGTTGCTAAATGCCCTTAGCAATATATAGTCATGATTTAAATATGTTTATTTATCACATCAATAAAGCTAAACCATTAATCGGTATAATCCAAAACCTTATACACCACACTATCATCCACATCGATAACCTCGCGGTCGGTCATGACATAAGCAAATGATGAAGTATTAAGTTCGATAACCCCAGCCTTCGAGAAGTAAACCTCCGGTCTGACCGGAGTTTCATCATCCGGATAGTAAGGATTAACTCCCGGGTAGTCCCAAGCACCATTGAAGCTCAATAAACCATTATCACCATCTAAAACCAGTGCCCCGAGAAAGTCCCCGTATACCTCAGCCCATGCTTGCTGAACGCTGTTTAGGTCGTTAAAGTTAGTATCATCGAAGGAATACACACCCAACTCATCCAGGACTTTCACCAATATCGATACATCTTTGGAGAAGCTCCCTATGTTGTCATATATCGTTCGATAGAATACACCGATATCATTCCCATCCCTGGTCTGAAATGCTAGCCATGTCCCGAATAGTGCCGCCAGTGCGTATCTATCCCTATGGTTGGGGCTAATCCAATCCAGTAAATCCACTTCCGAGAAGTGCTCTGCCCTTTCGTTAAAGAAATTGATGTATATGCCGGTCTGACCGGAGTAAACACTCTCCGCAGATGAGGAAAGAAGCTCATTCATCCAAATCTCCAGACCCCTCGGCAAATTCATATCTATTACATAATGGGTGTGGACGAGGTGTTGTAGCTCATGAGTAAGAGTACCATTTGTGAAGAGTGGGTTAGGTTCATCATAAGCAGTTGAACCACCATTGATTGCCGCCCTTACATTAAGCCTTATTGCATTGAATCCTGCATTTAAATCAGCTGGGGAAAAGTAACCAGCAGGGCTCTCACCCATATCCTGAAAGAGGATATTAATTGTGTCTTCTGTCCAACCGAAATAGTTCACAGGTTTATAGAAGTTGTCTGTTATATCAAACCATGAGTTGTCGTTAAAATAATCGGCATATAGGCTAAGAGATACACCATCACCATCACTATCAACATCGTTATCAATCTTTGATTCCGCTTCCGGTGTTATCCATACATAGCAGTGGTCACGGATTTGCTTAAGTATAAAGTCCTCCCCTCTAAACTGATAGGTCATACCGATGATGTAATCCGTTGGTGGGTCGGATTCGATGCTTATATTGATATTGGATTTATCGAAAGGAACCTCGCTATCAGACCTTAATCCAATAAGCCGACTTGATTGAGTTTCCAACTCTGGCTGGTAAGTGTTAGCTTCTACATCACCTACCGCAGAGCTAAAATCGCAGGTATCCGCAGGACCAAAGTTGTTGATGTCCGAGTTAAAGGCTATGGTAACGAAAGAGCCTTCACTGCCTGTTTGGCATGGGTTTGGTGCTACTGGTGGATGGCAGAAGCTCATTACCAATATAAAGAGCAGTGATAGTATTAATACTTTTACTATTTTTACTAATTTGACCATGGTTATGTATCCTTATTTTTTACTCTACTTTATAATATAACAAACCCTTACAAATAAATAAAATACTCATTATTAAGATAAGATAATATTTCTATTTCAATTTGTTTTTTCTATAAATTCATTTATTTTCTAAGATTATATTATTTATTATTATTTATAGCAGTTAAATTAGGCAATGTCAATATTCATTAACAGGAGAACTAATAAAATGATAGAAACAAAAATCTCTTTCCCAGAAGGATTCCTATGGGGAGCAGCATCAGCCGCCCATCAAGTAGAAGGTGGAAATGATAAGAACCAATGGTGGGACTTCGAACAGAAGCCCGGTAACATCAAAAACAGAGATAAGTCCGGTATAGCATGTGATCATTACAATAGATTCGAAGAAGACTTCCAGATGCTGAAGAACCTTAATCATAACGCTCATCGAATCTCTATAGAATGGAGCAGATTCTATCCTGATAATCCTAATGAATTGAACCAGGAAGCGGTTGACCATTATCATAAAGTATTAGATAAACTTCATGAGCTAGGATTAGAACCTTTCGTAACCACTTTTCATTTCACCATACCTCTTTGGTTCGCTAAAATGGGAGGTTTTGAGAAACTTGAGAATATAAAACATTACGAAAACTTCGTATCATTCATAGCTAAGGAATACAAAGATAAGATAAGTTTCTGGAATACGATTAACGAGCCTTCTATCTATGCTTTTATGTCATATATGATTGGAGATTTCCCTCCGGCTAAGAATAACATGTTCCTTGCTTTTAAGGTGCTTAAAAACCTGATTAAAGCTCATGGAAGAGTATATAACATCATCAAAGAGGAAGCTCCTCAATCGAAAGTGGGTTTGGTAAAACATATGCCATATTTCGTAGCCAAGAACATCAACAATCCACTTGACCGTATAGGCTCATCATTGGCTGATTGGATATTTAACGGGGTCATCTTCAAATCGCTCAAAACCGGCGAGATACCAGCACCAGTAGGCTTTATGGATAAACATGATTATATAAAGGGCAGTTCTGACTTTATCGGTCTCAACTACTATGTACGGAAGTACTCCACCCTATTCAATCCGGAAGGAGATGACACAAAGACCGGTGATGAAAGGACGACCAAGATGGGCTGGACTATCTTCCCCGAGGGACTGTATCAATCACTAATGACTTTACATCGCGAATTAGGTTTACCGATATACATAACGGAAAACGGCATTGCTACCGATGATGATGCATGGCGTATCGATTATATTAAGTCTCACCTAAGGGAGACAAACCGAGCATTAAACGAAGGTGCTGATATACGGGGATACTTTTACTGGTCGAATATAGATAACTTTGAGTGGGCAGAAGGCTACTACCCTAATTTTGGATTAATAGGCATAGACAGGGAAAACAACCTACAAAGAATTATACGTGATAGTGCGGTGGCTTATGCCGATATTATAAAAAACAACGGGTTTTAAGTTTGTTTATGTAAAACTGTTTTGAATATAAATCCTGAACATGTTATCTTTAATAATATGTTAAACAAAAAATAAACCGAAGGATGACCGCATATTATGAAAGTAACCTTATGGGGTGTTAGAGCCCAAACAGCTACACCGGGAGATGCTTATAAAAAATACGGTGGAAATACTTTATCTGTCGAGATTAGAGACTCGGATAACAACCTACTGATTATCGATTTAGGAACCGGCGCACGGTTAATGGGATCATCCCTTTTTAATCAGGAAAAAAAATACGCCCAATACAATATCCTTATCTCTTCCGTACAATATGATCGGATATTGGGTTTGCCATTTTTTGTACCTATCCTATTTATTCCTACATTCAACATAAACATATACGGACCGATATCATCCGATAAAAACCTATTCAAGAAAAGGATTAGCGAGTCCATGTCATATAACTACTTCCCGGTAAGAATGGATGAATTAAAAGCCGAGTTCAAATTCATTGAAATTCCGGAGAAAAAAGTAATCCAAATCGGAGGATATGAGGTGGAGGCTTTCAAGACTAAATATGTTACCGATTGTTATGCATATAAGGTGAAATCTGATAGAAAGACCCTGGTTTACATATCATCAAATGAAGATAGTACCAAGGATGATAATGGACTAACTGAGTTTTGCAGGAATGCCGATATACTTTTACATGATTCTTACTTCTGGAATGAAAAGAACATGAAAGGATGGGGAAGAAGCAGTTTCAGAAAAGCTATGTTAAGAGGATACCAAGCCGGAGTGAAAAAGCTCATCTTATACGGTCTTAATCCCCAACACACCGACAAAATGTTGGATAAAGCATTAGAAAGACTAAAGATATATGACCAGAACAAAGGTTACAATCTCGATTTTACAATTGGAAAGGAACTTGATACCTATGAGATATGATGAATAATGGATATATGTTATCCAAGGAGGGTGAAACATGGACTTAGGAATTAAGGACCGTATTGCATTAGTATGTGGTGCCAGTAAAGGTATAGGATGGGCATGCGCTAAGGTGCTTGCTGATGAAGGAGTTAAAGTCATACTCCTAGCAAGAAGCGGGGATTTGCTTAAAGAGCGGGTCAAAGAGCTTCAATCCCGGGGGAAGATAGCCTCATTCATAGAAGCTGACCTAACATATACACAAAAGCTACCCGATATAGTGAAACAAGCTAACTCCATATACGGGCAGATAGATATACTTATAAACAATGCTGGAGGTCCTCCCGCGGGTGAGAACCTATCATTCCACTCTGGTGATTGGGAAGATGCTTTCCGGCTGACTTTCCTTAGTACAGAAGAACTGACCCGACTCATCCTCCCCTCTATGGCGGAGCGGGGATGGGGTCGTATAGTTAATCTGACTTCGGTATCAGTAATACAGCCAGTTAACTCCTTAATCCTTTCCAACAGCATAAGAATGGCTATCATTGGTTATGCTAAGACTCTTTCTTTAGAGTTTGCCGGGAAAGGGATAACGATAAATAACATTGCCACAGGATATACATTTACCAAGAGGATTGATGAACTAGCTGAGAACAGGTCTAAATCAAGCGGAAAGGGCAAAGATGATGTGATAAAAGATATGGAACAATCCATACCAGCTAGGAGAATGGCTAAGCCGGAGGAGATAGGCTATGCGGTGGCTTTCCTATCAAGCGATAGAGCATCTTATATAACCGGTATGACATTACCCATCGATGGTGGTATAGTTAAAAAGAGTCTATAGAGAATTTTTAATCAAAAATAAGAGTCTGTTTTTAATTTTAATGATAGAAAGACCATAAATTAGTGTTAATAATATTTGATATATGAAAAGAAGAGGATTTATACAAGGGAATAAATACATTTGGATAAAATAGAAAAGTATATACAAGACCTAAAAGATAGCAATTCAACATCAAAGAGGTTCTCAGCATATAAATTGGGGATAATCGGAAACATGAAGGCTTTTGAACCCCTATTAGATGCACTAAACGACCACAACCCCTTTGTGAGAAGCAATGTAGCTGAAGCATTAGGGAACCTTGGTAATGTAGGAGCTATATCCCCCCTCGCCGAACACCTAAATGACATGGACTTTACAGTAAGGTTCTCTGTCATAGAGGCTATGGGTATCATCGCTAAACTTAACCCTAATGCCGAAAGAAGCTTATTCAACGATATAATCCCCAAACTCATAGAATTTTTAGATGATGAAAAATACATAATTCGGCATATAGCATCAGACTCTCTAGCTAAAATAGGTGGAGAACTCGTCGAAGAACAGATTCAGGATGTACTTATCAATGGAAGCGACATCGCAAGAGAATTCGCTATCTGGACTATAGGCAAATTGGGTAACGAGTTCTATGAAGAACAATTAATGGACATCTTCGAGGAGACGGATAACGATTACATCAAAAGAGCAATCTTATACACCTTAGACACGCTAAACCTCAATGTAGCTCAAGCATTAGAAGATAGAGGATACAATCCGAAAGAAGTAAAAGACGAACTATTCGATGATGAAATCTTTAATGATAAACTCTTCTATAACATTTAACCAGCTAATCCAGCTTTAACATCTTCTTCACTTTTCAGCCTCTGGAAAAAACTAATATTGTCTGTTCTATTCGTTAGACTGTTTAACTTGACTTTTGGTTTCTCGATGTATTCATAAAGTCTTTTTGGCATATAGATTGGAGTGATATTGAAATGGATATCGATTACTGTATAATCTTCAGAACCGAGGATTCCTGTATAATATCCGATGCTTTTTTTGGTTTTATAGAACTTAAATTCAAAGCCCTTCCTCTTTTCCATGTCTGACAGGTTATTGGAGAAGGCGAGACCTATTGCCTCTTTCTGGTTATTATCGATAAAGTCCCACATCATATCCCTAAGCACCCGATTGGCGAGTATATCATTATAGAATCTTTCCCTGGTATTGTATGGAACGAAGTCTTCAGCCGTGGGGTCTATCTTAATACCATTCAGCTTATAGTGACTGGGAGTGGTCTTCCTGTTCCTAATGTTGTAACGGTCACCCCTATCCAGATATGTCACTATCCCGTTTTGCAGATTGAAACCATCTAGAGTCTCATCGATGGTGCTTTCCGTTAAATCCATTATCAGCGCACCTTTATAGCCTATTATCTCCACTTCCTCTCCGTGAGTAACCACCCCAGCTGTATTTTCTGCAATACCTAAACCAAGCTGGTATCCGGTCTCCGTCATCACCTTAAGACATCTCCCGAACCTGCCTTTAGCGAAGAAGTGTTGGTCAACTAAGACATCCTTACCTATGAAGCCCAAACCATATCCAATGCTACCAGTGTTAACCGCCCCGTTTTTCATTATATCAATGGAGTCACCACCTTTAAACATAATCTCGCTCATGATGGCTGCTCCAGCACTGGTTCCACCGATGAAGCCTCCCCGTTCGTAGACATCCCAGATGGCGTTCAGCATAGGTGTCTTCATTCCGTCAGGCTGGTTGTAAAGGCTTTGAGGTATTCTTTCTTGTATACCACCGATGAAATAGACCCCGGTGGAGTTTAAGATTTTGTCGATGAGTTTTTGGTTATAAGCAGCAGTTTCGTAATTTCTAAGTTCTTCGCAGTTTCCGATGGGTATAAGTTCAGCATCCGCTCCATAGCTTTTGAAGGCGTCCACGGCAAGACTTCCGTAGATATAGGGGTGGTTGGATGCTGATGGGATTATAGCGATTCTGGCTTTTCCTTTACCGCCAGCCAGTTCCACCATTTTATCGAATATGATATGGTTATCGTATCGTAATCCTCCACCTACAATGACTAGTGTTCCTTTCATAAGTTTATCCTATTAATTTTGTTTTATATTAATTTTATTTGCATCCGGCATATATAATTTTTAATAGTTAGTATGACATGTTTTGGATACTTAGAGAAATTATAAATAATTTTTTTTAATTGTCAAGATTATTTAGGTAAAAATTAAAAAAAACCATTTCATAATCATAATTGAATTATTAAGAGTGGGATGAACGCCACTCTAAGAAACGTCCATCCCCTATCAATGTTATATTAATATTAACCCCACTACCAACTATTATTGTAATCCCGATATGATATATAACATCACCTAAATGTAAATCAGGAATGGACTACTTACTATTATTGTAATCCCGATATAAACTTTCGAAGTATTCCTTCATGTGTTTGAGGAACACTCGGAAGGTTTTGGAAGGGATTTCTAAGTCCATATCAGCTATTTGTTCCTTATAGCCAAGTAATTTACTATCGTTTTCGAAAATAATGTCTAAATCCTGGCTATCCATATTCCCAAACTTCATACTTACGCTCTTACCATTTTTTAGTACGGTTAAATTACTAATGTGAATATAAGAATGGTCTCCTTCCATAACTTCATCAAGCAGGTCTTCGGTAATCTTAATTGAATTATATACATCACTTAGATAATTGGAATCTTTTGCTTTCTTTAAAAATTTTACCATATCATTCTGGTTTTCCGGTAAATAGTCCAGGTCTCCACCATCTAACACATTACAATAAATGATATCATTATGTGCTACGACCATTAGGTCTACCTTTATCTTCGTCCCTGCCATTTCTCCGTTATCGGAAATGACATATATATTTTTGTAAACCCTACAACCTTGTTCTTTGAATTCCCTTGCTATTCTTTTTACAAGGGTCTTTTTTCTTAATGCTTGCGTGGTTATATTTTTTGGTGTTAGGAGTTTTGATTCCTTTTTGCTGGATAAAGCCGAGTATATGATAGAATTAAACTGCTTATCCATAAAATCAGACTTGTCTTTTTGGTTGTTATATATTGTATTTAGTTTCTCCAAATTATCTTCCATAGCATCGAAATTTTTGCTTATAAGATAGAATTTTGCTTTTACATATCTATTATCAACTTCTTTCATCCTGATTAAGTATAGTCCTTCCTCTTCAAATACCTTTGTTTTATGTGTAACAGCATCATCATTAGTGTATGATATTATCCATACGATATTTGAATTAGCATAATCGTAGAGGAGAGTGTTAAGGATATGGTTAGCACCTCTTATGAGTAACTCATTAAGCAGGTTCCTGGATAAATCTAAACCATTGGTTATCTGGAAAATAACAATAGCCTTATCATCAAGCAGATAAATCTCATAGATGAGTTGACCTTTGTTCATAAAATCAGAAAAATATTGATAAGTTAAAGTTTGATTTATTGCTTTTTCCATGGTCTCTCTCCTTTGATTTTTATAAACGCTTATAGAGCGTTATATTAAACGCTTATAGAGCGTTATATTAAACGCTTATACAAAAAAGCATAAGCTACAAACATCAAAAAGCCTTATCCTTAATTGATAAGGACTGATATGTGTCTATTCGCCTGTCCTCCTTAACCAAGCGTAATAGACCTGGATAAGGTGGGCTTATCCAGTCTTAAGCGTCCTACTTAGCCTTGAGACCATCATAGAACTAGCAAGATGATTTGTCAAAGACCCATACACAGGTTTCGCCCTGTGAAGCGTTTATGATTGATGCTATAATTATTAATTCATTATACCTAAGCTTTTGGAATAGACCTAAGAAGTCCATTCCAAAAACCCTCTATTACAAAGGTAATTTTGGTAGGACTTCTAAGCTGACTTTTCCTTATTTCGCTTCCGCTCTTCTAAAAGCTCCCCAAGCCTTATTGGCTCGAGGTTAGTCTTTTCCACAGAGACATTTATGTAAATATCTCCTTCGATATCACGGCTATGAGTGTGACCATGTATGTTATAATCACAGTTATACTTAAGGAAGACCTCTTGATAGATCTCTCTTATCATAAGGGCTGTCCAGGTGCCTTCTTCCTCTTCCCTTATAACTAAGGGTCTATGTGAGAAGAGTAGTCTTAAGCCACATATATCAGCAACATAACAACCCATCTTTATCCCATCTACAACCATATTCTCGCTCTCGTTAACTCTTATCAAGCAGTAGTCTAATAGATTCCAGCCTGCTTCCGGGAAGCGATAAGTCACTCTATCATGGTTACCCTTAATCAAGGCCTTGCTCCCATTTAATCGGGCTGTTAACTCGGATATACTGGACTTCCACCATGCGAAATCGCCCAGATGGAGTACTTCATCTGTTGGCTTTATCTTCTCGTTCCACTTATCCATCATATACGAAAATGAGTCATCGTAACCATGTTCTTTAGCTATCTTTAGCCTAACGGGTTCATACTTTTCGATGTTCTTATGGTTAAAATGCGTATCAGATATTATCCATAGGTTTTCTAAATCTATAAACATGGTTCGACTCCTTTTTTAATATTTTATTAAGATATATTTATATATTTTGTTAAGTTTAGTCGAATTTGTGGAAAAAATTCCTAAATTGAACTTGTTTTCAAGTATTTTTTTATATGCAAAGGGATTTGGATATGTGTTTTTCTAATCTTAGAACTTGTGTATAATCGTCTTCAAACGGGTAATCCTGTCGGGATGTGTATCTATATTCATTATGCTTTTTGGATACTATTAATTTTAACACACAAAAGATGATTTTAGCTATACTTTTTTTAATTTGTTTATCCTAGAATATTTATTTTAGAGGAGTCAAAATTCTTATTATCAAGGGGTGATGAAAATTTTCGATAATGATTATGATGAAAAAAAATTCAATAACAAAATTCATATAGTTTTTTAATTAGACTGCATTCTTTTTTATCTGAATATTCATAATCCCTGTTACAATAATTTACCACATCCATAAATTCGATTTTATATGTACTATTCAATTCTTTAATAGCATTTTTAGCTATGGTACAACCTCTGCTGGAGTCCTCCTCAATCAATTTGTTCATAGAAGAAGCAATTATCCCATATGCCAGGATAATAGTAAGGTCATTGGCTTCATTGGATATTATTGACCCGGTATTATCGTCCAATTCTCCTTCCATGAGTTCCTCGTAGGTTATACCTTCCCCTTCCAATGATTTGTCAATTTCTTTGATAATATTTTCTTTCATATTCAATTTGTCTTCTATAGAATCTTTGTTTATTTCCTTATTGGTTTCGTCACCAAGGGTTGTTTCATCTTTGTGGGTTTGTTTATTCTCTTGGTTTTCATTATCACAGTTAATAACCATTATCATACATATAATAAATATAAAAGTTATAACCATGATTCTTTTATTCATTATTTACATCCCCTATTATTTATATTTTATATATTACTTATACCAATATCCATTGAGGATGAATTTTGGTATTATTTATTAATATAATTTATTTTGCTTTGGTTTTACATAATATTCTGAAATTTTATTTACAAAAATCTATGAAGCCTATTCATTATGTGTTATCTTTTAAGAAAGTAAGAACTTAATAAGTAGGAGAAAACCAAATGAAAAAAGCATTGATAAGTTTAATACTAATGATAATATCCATATCATTCCTAACCGGTTGTGTATCTTATATACACGGCTCAGGGAATCTTATAACCAAACCACTCTCCCCTACCCCGAAGGACTTTACCAGCGTTGTATTGAGTAATAAGATTGACTTTGAAATCTTACGAGCCGATGAATACTCAGTAGAGATGAGTGCGGATGATAACCTCTTCCCTTACATAATGGTTGACAAAAACGAGGGTGTCCTATTCATAGAACTCGACCCTACCGAGAATTATAAAGACATTAAATTAAAAGTAAGGATAACCATGCCTAAGCTTGATATGCTCGAAGCACAGTATAGCTGTAATGGTAGGTTCACCGGCTTCCAAACCAAAGGGGACTTCAACTTGAAGCTAGACTCAGAAAGCTCGGTCATCGATAGTGAAATCAAAGCAGACGGTGACTTGAAGATAAGATTAGACGATAATAGCATGGCAATACTAATTGGAAAAGCTGATGACCTATTGATTAAGGTAACCAACTCCAGCAAACTAACCATGAAGAAACTCCCGGTAAACGATGCTAATGTAGAAGTGAGAGAGGAAAGCATAGCAGTATTGAGGATGGACGGCAGACTCAAAGGCGAGATAACAGGTGCTTCCGGGTTATACTACTACGGCAGTCCGATTATCGAAGATGTCCTGGTCTCTGGTGATTCTGAGTTAGAAAAGATGGGTGATTAGTTAATCAAAAATCGATAAACCGTTTTCCACATGGTCAATTAATCTTTCAAGACCTTTTCTGAATAGAGCTTGTTCCTTTAAGAAGCTAATGACCACATATACCCCATCTTCCAAACCATAGAAATAGCCTGGATGGAGGTAAACTCCCTTATTGTTAAGCAAATCCACGGCAAAGTCTTCATCATCATAATCTGATAAACCATTTAGCCTGTCCTTACCAAGCATATCTATCTTCAAAACTGCATGTATGCCTGCGGTCGGTTTGATAAAGTTAATCTTATCTGTGTGAGAAAGCATATCAAGCAAGGAATGCCGTGTTTTATCGATACTGCTTATCATCTCTTCCTGAAATACCTTTCCTAGACGGAACATACCCGGCAATATGTATTGAGTCATCGCATTACAGTTTAAAAAGACATCATTAGATATGCACAGCTTATCTACAAGTAGCTCAACCCGTCTATTACTACCGGTTACGCCTAACCAGCTCAGCTTAAGGTCGGGGGAGGCGAACATCTTGGAAATACCGTTTATGGTAAATCTCACAACGGATGAGTCTATTGCTGATGGGGATGGCGGATAGATATCATTAGTATGATGTTCAGGCTTCTCATAGACGAATTCGCTGAACACCTCATCGCTTATAAGCATCACATTGTGATTGTAGCAGATATTGAGTATTGCCTTAATGGTTTTCTCCGGTATAACCTGCCCCGTAGGGTTATTTGGTGAAATAAGGACTATAAAACGGGTTCGCTTATCTATCTTCTCCCGAAGACTATCTATATCAATGCCCCAACCATTAGCCATTTCCATCTTATAAAAGCGTGACTCTAGCTTATTAAACTCAGCGATGAACTCAAACAGTGGGTAGGTCGGCTGAGGGAGTATTACATTGTCACCTAAGTCTGTGAGGTTATTGAAAAGGAGGTTGTAACTCTCGGATGAAGAGGCTGTCAGGATTATGTTTTCCGGGTCTATGCTTATCTTTTTACCTGAATAGAATTGACTTATGCTTCTCCTGGTGCGGATGTCGCCTTTCGGGTCTGGGTCATAGCATCTTAGACCTATGTATTCATTAACCAGCTCTTTCAGTATGCTTTTGGGGAAGTGATATCCATTCTTATGGAAATTGGTATCGGTTAGATTAATGATATCGCTTTTATCACTGACTTTGTCTAACTCCTTCTGAAGTCTATTCTTTTCCATGTCTAATCCATCTCATCTTATTTAATACGGTTCATTCTTTTCCTATCCAATATAAACCTTGCATAAATGTACTAAATTAATAATAATAATCAAATCTAAAATATTTGTTAATCTAATATCTGAAAATTTTTCAATGTAGGATTATTCTTTAATGATATGTAACCTGCCGAAAAGGAATTCCCAGCTTTTACCCTTAAACCAAACAAAAGTAAACCCACGGGTAATCGAAGGATCATACTCGGTTACCACGACTTTCCCATAATAAGATTCGGCATGTATCACCTTTAATGTGGGATTTTCGTCGGTAATGGCTTGGGTTGCTATGGCCACATGCTTGATGACACCGTCCGCTTTATCCCTGAAGAAGACCAAGTCGCTCTCCCTGAGTGCTTTGGTATCGATAGGATTGGTGTAATATGCATACATTGATGATGAGTTTGTATCTAGGAAAGGTAAGCTAAACCCTTGCTCATAACAGACCCTCTTGTATACATTGATGACGAATCCGGAGCAATCTATACCGAAGTCCCAACCGGGTATCCCTCCTGCGAAGAGTTCTGCTTCGGCTGTCTCTATGGTATCCTGACCGCCCAACAGGTATGGCATACCCATTCTTGTTCCGCCTTGATAATCGTAAGTCCAATCTTTATAACGGGTCGCTTCCTGAATGATTTTATCGGTAAGGTAGAATGGCAATTCCTCATCGGGCAGGTCTATCTCGATATTGATTATATCACATGATATTATCATAATTGAAATAAGTATAATGATAGCGATGAAATTTTTTTTTGCTATTTTTTTCATCTTTGACCTTCTTAAGATTCACAATTTTGCATATCTTTTCATTACATTATATTAATCGATATAGTCAAAGATATTGATTAGCCTAATTTTATGCTTTTATTAAACACCATAATAATGATTTTCGCTTTTTTAGGGATTTTATTATTATTCTTTGGTAAGAATGTATATATTTACATCTTATTTTGATTATATTTATTATATTTCAAAGAGATTATTCACA
>CAYUUC010000037.1:0-19572 GCA_964447635.1 uncultured Spirochaetia bacterium | reverse complement strand
TTTTCCAGAAAAGAAGAACACATTAGCAATTTTCATACCGCTCACTACTGTTTTAGTAATGTAAAAGTAGCAATATTATATTATAGGAGATTATATTTATGTTAGGATTACAATCCTTAATTATGGGTCTCTTCTTTATGTCATTCACTATTTATTCTTTCATAGAAGACATCAGAACTATCTTTCGAATTATTTCCATAAAACGAGATGCGGTAAGAAAAATGGGTGTAGTAAAAGAGTTAATTTATCATGATGGGGAAGCTTTAGCTCCTAAACTAAAAGTTCAATACAATGATGAGAACGGTAATACCTATGAGATTAAAACAAGCACAGGCTTTGCTCTTTGGAGAAATAAGAAAGGAAAGGAAATAGAAGTAGTATATAAAAAAACCAAACCTTCGCTTGCTTATGTGGTTAATGATATAAGGCTTCAATTTATTATCTTTTTTGTTATTCATTTTATTTTTGTTTTAATAGGAGGTATTTTTTTAGTAAATGCATTTAGAATCTGGTTTTTTCAATAAAGAGTTCCATGCTTAGTGAATTGTTGTTGAACATCTAAAAAATTTCTTATAAACGGTTGCTGTAATTCGACAGACTCAGTAATCGTAAAGTCGAAAAGACATTACCCATGTTCATATCGAGAAGAGCTCGATATGCCCTATCGAGAAGAGCTTAGTGTCGGTTAGATATAGATATATTATTTGTATTATTAGATAAAAGCCTGTCCATCATCTACTGCAGTTCAGACAGGGCTTGCTTAATATATCCAATCATTAGGGAGGCTTCGTTAAGATATATGATGTATTGGTTTATCCTAACCTGGACTTCTTTAGCCCTTTCCTGAAGATAGAGGTTTTTGAGTGTCTGTATGTTCTTATCAATAGCAGAGTTGCTCATCTGTAAAGCCTGATTCATATATTCCTTTGCCTGCTCCTTATCATTTAAGCTCATGTAGCATAAACCCAACATGTAATAAGTGAGGTAGCCTGTCCTCTCTTGGAAATAGAGGTTTTGCCCAAACTCATTAATGTTGTTATCAAGCAGGTCTATACTCATATTGAAGTTTGACTTAACGAAATTAATCATCGAACCGAGGAGATAAACATCCTGCCGGTAATGGTCTTTTGAAAGTATCCGGATAGCATTAGGGTTCTGCTGGGTCTCGTCTATGGTTTTATACATACTGGATTCCGCTATGTTTAGGTTGAGTGTTTCGTAAGCTATCTCTGAAAGTATGTAGTAGAAACGGCTGATGTCCGGTCTTCGACGGTTACGCCATTCGGTATTCCGGTAATCTTGTATAAACTCATAAGCAATGGTAAATGCTCTTTCATAGTATCCTTTCATCTTTATCTCGATAACTCTTTTAAAGGTTCTCTCTTCATCCACTATCTCATCTTCTATCAGCATATTGGAGAAAATTTTGTTATTCGTTTCTATATACAACTCAGATACCCTATTCAGCATAGTATTCCTTAGGTTTATCTTACCGAAGATATCGTATGCTTCGATGATATCTTTAACCCTGATATGTAATGGTCCGTTTATCTTTATCTCCGTGTTATCCTTTTCCAATACGCATTCGGTACCATCGGTTATTCGGAGTATGTGTTTGATAGTCAGCTCTTCGTTTATCATTGCCTGCCGTTCTGTGGAGTTGCCAATCGTGCTTATATAGACCATCCCGTCTATGAATTTGACTAACAGTACGGGATTCTCATTATCGGTGTCTTCTTGAGGGAATACTTTTATTGAACAGCTTATCACTAAAAATAATATGATTATTAAGGTTATTCTTGGTTTAATCATGAACATACCCTTTAGGTTTAGTCTTCGTTTTCGGTGGATTCGTTTTCGCCATTATCTTCATTATCATCGGTATCCTGTATGTTAGACAAATCTGGTTTGGGGACTTTGAATCTGCTACCGTCCGCCTTGAACTCGAGGTAGTTTTCACCTTCGAATAAGCTTCCGACCTGGTCCAGATTTATGTAGTATATGCCTTTACCCGGATACTCTATAACCATAAGATTTCCGGTTATATTACTCTTCTTTCCGAGAAGGAATTTAAACCTATCCTGGAACTCGGAGGTTTGTGTAACAGCATAAGCATCATTATGGAAAATTCCCAGCTCCATCATAAGATTTAAGGCAAGAAGCGCACATATCAAGGTCAAAAGGATTTTTAGGTATAGATTTTTCTTATTCATGGTTATTTTTTGCTCCTTATTTTATTCTCGATTATTTTGGATGATATTATTATTAATTATAATAAAAATCAAACAGGTGATATAATAATGGAAACCAACCAAGAAAACATAAATCTAGAAGAACTAACACCTAAGATAGAGAAATGGGCAGAAAAAATCGATAACCTAACCGATGAGATTAGCAAAGCTATCGTAGGGCAAAAGGATATGATAAGAAGCCTTTTAACCGGTCTTTTCACCGGAGGACATATCCTGCTGGAAGGTGTGCCTGGATTGGCTAAGACCCTTGCGGTGAAGACTCTTGCTCAAACGATTAATGCAGACTTCAAGCGTATACAGTTTACACCAGACTTACTACCATCGGACCTAATCGGTACGCTTATCTATAACCAGAAGGAAGGCAGATTCGCTACCAGAAGAGGTCCTATCTTTTCCAACATCATCCTGGCAGATGAGATTAACCGCGCTCCATCCAAGGTGCAGTCGGCTCTTCTGGAAAGCATGCAGGAGCTACAAGTGACCATCGGTAACCAGACCTATAAGCTGGATGAACCATTCATGGTCTTCGCCACCGAAAACCCCATCGAACATGAAGGGACATACCCACTGCCCGAAGCACAGGTGGATAGGTTCATGCTAAAGGTAAAGATAGACTATCCCAAGCCTGAAGAGGAAAGCCTTATCGTAAGGAAGGTCGTCGAACAAAAAGAACCAGTCATTAAACCTATCATAGAAAAGGAACACATAAAAGAGATTAGAGAAATAGTCTCCCAGATTTACATAGACGAAGAAGTGGTGAAATACATCATAGACATAGTAAACGCCACCCGACATCCGGAGAAGTATCGCATAGACCCGGACCTTATCGCTTTCGGAGCTTCCCCCCGTGCCTCGATATACCTCGCTTTGGTATCGAAGGCTTATGCCTTCATACAAGGTAAGCCATTCGTGACGCCGGACTTCGTCCGTTCGGTAGCCGATGATGTATTGAGACACCGCATCATCCTCACCTACGAAGCAGAAGCGGAAGAGAAGACCCCGGAAGAGATTATCGGTAAGGTATTCGATACGGTAGAAGTACCTTGATTTTAGTCAGCTGTATGTAAAAATTCCCTTTTAATAAAACTCGTAGAAAAAAACCATGGTTATCAATTCTATTAACAAAAAATTAACGAAATTACTTTGAAATTTCCGAAATGATGTTACTTTAAATATTATAGAAAATTAAAAATACAGGAGAATAAAGACAATGAAAAAAATTATCTTTCTTTTAATTTTATTATCAATAACTCTTTTTGTTTTTTGTAATCCTCCCACGGTGGATAGCCCGGAAATAAGCAGTGCAACTCCCGGAGACGGCGAAGTTACCATCAAATGGACCGCGGTAACAGGTGCTACCTCATACAATATATACTATAAAGAAGGGACTACCGTTACCATAGAGGATGGAACAAAAGTAGAAGATGCAGAATCCCCTCATACCATAACCGGTCTAACCAACGGAACAACATATGCCTTCGGTTTGACCGCTATAGTAGATGGAAACGAAACAGAACTGAGCGAAGTGGTGACTGCTACTCCACTGGCTATGTGGGAGTTTACCTCCGACAATGCTGACTTTAACGGTGGTAACAAAAATGACTTAGCAAGCAAGATGGCTGTCGATGACTCCGAAAACATATATGTCGCTGGTACCTCATACGACCCCAATGCCCAAGAACAGATTGTATGGGTTATGATGCTTGATTCGAGTGGGGCTCTCGGCTGGGATGTAAACATAACCGATACCGATTCACTTAGCGTAGAAGCATTGGTAGTAGATGGTGACGCTCTATATGTAGGCATGAATATATCATCCACCTCTTCTATAACTGGAAGGATTGAAAAGCTCAATACATCAGACGGTCAATTCTATGGTGGAGATTGGCCATCAGGCGGTATCGTAATAAATAATACTGCCAATAGCGACTTTATTAACGATTTGATTGTAAAAGATGGTTCTATATTCGTAGTAGGAGCAGAAGGTTATGCTGGTAATACAGGAACACCTCCATGGATAGGTGATTGGATGATTGCTAATTATTCAGCCACCGATGGTACTTTAGATGCATCATGGTCAACCAATCCAGTCCTTATCGATGGAACTTCATCTGGCGACGGCGACGATGACGATGTGGCTTATGATGTGGTAGCTGACGATACTAACCTTTATGTAGTAGGTAGATACGGTTATGTTAACCCTCCTTACTACTCACAGGGATTCGCTTCCATAACCATAGCCGACGGCACAGTAAACTGGGGCGGAACAGATGATAAGTACGAATTCAACCACGACCCCGATTATAGAGAGATACCCGATGGTATGGTAATAGACTCCTCATCCAATCTATATACAGTAGCAAGCATGGATAAGTATGATATAGACAATGATTCGACACAAAGAGTATATCAGCAAGGTTGGCTGATGAGTGTCGATAGTAGCGGAAGCCAAACCTGGGAAATCACATTCCAACCGGAAAATGAAGATTACTTCCAGATGGAGTCAATCGCTACAGACGAGACTAACATCTATGTTGTCGGACACGAAACCGATGCTGACATCTTCGCTCCGGATACGGCTACTATCCGTAAATTCGATATGAGTGGAAACGAGGACACCTCATGGGAAACCGAATATGTATACGATGATTCTCAATCAGATATCCATAACTCATTCAGTGACATAGTAGTAGTTGGAACTGCTTTGTATGTAGTAGGAACGACCTTTAATGATACATCCGGTTATGATTTCTGGATAAAGAAACTAGCTAAGTAATTGGTTTATTTTCATCTTATAGGAGGCGATTCCGGTTATAATACCCGAATCGCCTTTTCTATGTTTGAGATGGTATTTCATGTTTCGGTCAGCTTCCTGGTTTATACTGCCTATCGATTTGTATCATTTGGTTTTATACTATTAATGGTTATATTAAAAATATAATGTGTAAATCTTTTATTGATTAAAAAGGATATGATATATGAAAATAATATCAGTGATGGGAAGTCCCACCAAAGATGGAAACACCTGTGTAATCGCCAGAGAAGTAATGAGAGGATCGTCTGATTCAGGTGCTGAGGTCGAAGAGATTTTCCTCGGTGAATATAACATAGAATTCTGCAAAGGGTGCATTAGCCGAAATGTTAAAAACCACTGTATGGCAACTGGGTCTTGTATAATCAATGATGATTTGAATATGTTGAAGAAGAAGCTATATAATGCTGATGGTATCATATTAGCTTCACCATCATACGGATTAATGGAAACAGCACGAATGAAGAATTTTATTGCAGATAGAATAGGCATGTATACCGTATATACTTCGTCATTAGCCGGAAAGTACTTTGTTGGAGTATCTACATGCGGTGGCTTCGGTGCGAAAAAGGTAGCGAAAAACCTGGCAAACCATTTTTTAGCCGGCTTCCATCAAAGAAGTTATATGACAGGATACATTGGGGTAGCAGTAGGAAATGACAGGATAGAGAAGAAGCAGAAAGAATTGGAAAAAGCATATGCATTGGGCAAAAAGCTGGTTAGTGATATAAATAATGGCAGAAAGTATCCATTCCAAAAACTGTTTGACAGATTAGTGACTTCATTAATAATCAGAAAAGTAATCCTAAAAAACATCTACCGGAACAAGGACGGAATGATGAAAGCTGTATACAACAATCTGGTAGATAGAAAGCTTATTAATCCATAATATTAATTGATTCTTCGGTAAAAATTAATGAAACTGAAGAGGAATCCCCCTAAATCCCCTCGTCTTCTGCGAAGACGCAATTAAGGCAGAATTGGATTTCATTCCTATTCCCTCCTTCAATAAGGAGAGCTAGGGAGAATTATCCGTTTAAATCTTTCATAACAATGAGGAACAACCTAATTCTTCATCATGAAACCATCACAAAAATCAAACCAACATTTATTCACCGTATTTTATTTATTATTTTAATAAAAACACAATATCAATATCGGAGTAAAATCGATGAAAAAATCAGAACCAGGAATAAGCAACTTCTTCATACCGGAAACCATTACCCATATCGGGGCGACAAACCAGGAAGGAAAACCAGGATACATCATATACAATAAGCTACTGAAAAGCGGTAAGAAGATATACCCGGTCAATCCCAAGTTAAACGAAATCAATGATAAGAAATGCTACCAATCCGTAACCGACATCGACATCATACCAGACCTAGCAGTAATCTCCATACCAGCTAAACCCACCGTAGCTGTCCTGGAAGAATGTGCCAGGAAGGGCGTCAAGTCCGCCATCATCGTGGCAGGAGGCTTCAAGGAAGCGGGGGAAGAAGGCGTTAAACTCGAACAGGAAGTCGTTCGGATAGGCAAAGAACTCGGCATACGCGTGCTGGGTCCCAATACATTGGGTGTTTACATACCGGAAGACCGATACGACACCATCTTCATCCAGCATGGCTACAACATAGTCTCCGGTGGGGTTACCGTCATCACCCAGTCCGGCTCTGTAGGCATTGAGGCTTTGGGTCATGCATCTGATACAGGATTTGGGCTTAGGTCTTTCGTAGGTCTTGGTAACAAGTGCGATGTAGATGAGTTTGACAGCCTGGAGTACTTCAAAGACGATAAGAGTACAAAAGCCATAGCCCTTTACCTCGAATCAGTCTCTGACGGCTCGAAACTACTTAAAGCATTGAGGGATGTATCAGAGACTAAACCGGTGGTCATGTTAAAGGCAGGTCGTTCCCAGGCGGGAGCATCGGCAGTAGCCAGCCATACCGGTTCGCTCGCCGGCTCGGATAAGGTAGTAGAAGGAGCATTGAAGGCTAACGGCATCATACGGGCGATGGATGATGAGGAGCTTTTCGACTTCAGCAAGGTCTTATCGCTTAACCCGCCAATGAAAGGAAACGGGGTCGCCATCATCACTCCGGCTGGCGGTTACGGAGTCATGCTAACAGACTACCTCGAGTTCGAGTCCAGGGGACAGGAGCTTAAACTAGCCGAGTTCTCCGAGGAGACTAAGGAGAAGCTTCGGGAGGTGGTTTTCGATTTCGCTTCGGTTAACAATCCGATTGACCTAACTGCATCAGCCGGTGACGACATGTATGATGATGTGCTGGGAGTGCTTGCCGAAGCCCCAGAGGTAGATGCGGTAGTCTGCGTGTCATTCTTTGCACCACCGGCGATTAGTGATGAGCTTACCCGTATCGTAGCCAAACACAAGAAACGGACGCTTAACAAACCCATCATCGCATTCACCCTGTATGGACAATTCACCAATGAGTATCTTAAGATTTTCGATGACCATATGGTTTCCGCATTCTCATCGACCAGGCGGGTGGTTCGAGCTTTGAGTGTGCTTAAGGAGCGTGCTGATTACCTGAAACAGATTGAGACGAAGGAAGAGGAGACAGCCCCCATCGAAAAAGAAGAGTTGGTAAACATAGAAAAGCTATTAGACCAAGCTAAGGGTGATATGGTCGATGAACACCACTCAAAGAAGATAATGGAGCATGCAGGTTTCCACATACCCAAAAACTACTTTTTCAATCCGGGGGTGAAAGAGCTTATCAAAGATTTCCATCTCGAATTCCCTGTTGTGTTGAAGATATGCTCGGGTAAGATAGCACATAAGACTGAGTTGGGCGGAGTCAAGGTAGGCATTAAGGACTTAGACCACCTCAAGAAGGAAATCACCGATATGCAAGAGCGTATCCCTAATGAACACATGCTGGTGGAAGAGATGGCGGAAGGCGATGTGGAGATTATCTTCGGCGGGATAAAGGATGCGGACTTCGGTATGAATGTGATGGTAGGTATGGGAGGCATCTATACGGAAGTATTCCGTGATGTAGCTTTCAGACCTGCACCTATAACCAAGGCAGAAGCCAGCAGTATGATGTCCGAGCTTAAGATAGACAAAGTCTTTCGTGGGTTCAGGGGTAAGGACTACCCTCGGGAACAGCTCCTCGATTTGATTGTCCGCTTCTCGTACCTGCTAGACCATTTCAAGGAGCGTATATCGCAGATAGACTTAAACCCGATCTTCGTTTCTGAAGAGAAACTCACCGTGCTGGATGCTAAGATTTTCCTTAATGTTGAAAGTAAAGCCTGAATAGATTAGAAGTGAAAACCGAGTGTTAAACCATCTCCGGTGAAGAATAGGTCGACATCATCATTCGAACCATTAGAAGCGGCATAGATTATAGGAGCGATTATACCTATTACCCAGCCAATACCCACTCCTATAAAGATTAATCCCATACCAAAAACAGCTCCTACAAGAACCCCTCCGATATTTCCAGTATCACCGCCTGCAATAATCATTGATATACCACCAAGCACGGGTAAACCTTCCAAGATCAATTGAAGCAATCCTCCACCAATATTGCCCTGCATGAAGCTACCAAAACCAAAGCTAGGTAAAATATTTAGAATTATTGCCATCCCAAGGGGTATTTTAGTATCGCCCTCCTGCATACCAAGGGTGAAGCCATTTGCTTCGCCAGCAGGCATTTCTAAGCTATGCAAACCGTCCGTCTTATCATATTCGTGGAACGGATCAATTTCTGGTATGGTCTGGATGCCTAATCCGGCAAAACCGTCAGCGAATACATTGGATGATATAAAAAATAGACAGATTATAATAATGGTTAACAGAAAAGTCTTTTTCATGGTTTTAACTCCTTAAGATTTTTTATATAATATAACACATTTTTTACTTTCTTTCACCAATAAAACAGTCAAAACCTTTAGATTTTAATTTCTTTTCTATTTGCTTAGCCTGGTCGTAATATTGGAAAAACCCGACTATAACCAGGTTCAACTTGTTTGAACTGTTTTCATAGATAAGGCTTTTTTGGATGATGAAGCTGGGGAAGCCTGTATCGCTATTTATCTTATCAGAATACTTCTCCGCACCTTCGGTGGATTCGAAAGCCCCTAGCTGGATAAAGAATTTGCCCTTCTCACTAAGCTTTTTCTGTAAGAAGGTTTTATCATCCGATTCAATCGTATCCGGCGGGATGAATTCGTCATATATTGTTCCATCAGACTCTATCTGGTAATCAATCTCGTCGATATCCATATCACCGTCGTAGTATAACTTAATGAATGCCCGTTCGCTTATGCTACCTTCCAGCCTCTTTCTGACAAAGTCCGCCTCGAAAGACCCGCTATACTCGACGAGTATCAGAGCCATTATCCGATAAGCCTTCTCCAATTCCTTCTTGATAGCACCGTATATCAAGGCTTTACGATATAGGGTCTTGCTGATGGCGTCGCTATCCGGATACTCATCTAAGACTTTATCATAGAACACCAGTGCCCGGTCAAAGTCCCGTTTCTTCTCGTATAAAAAGCCCATCTCAAACAGAGCCAGCGGGGCATAATAGCTTTTAGGGAAACTTCTATATAAAGCATCGTACCATTTCAAAGCCTTCTCATCCTCATCCAGGTTGAAGAAACACTTACCAACATAGAACATACCCCTTATGCTCAGCGGGTTTTTGGGGAAATTCTTATACAGGTAGTAGAAGTACCGCTTGCTTATATCGTAATTCTCTCTTAGGAAGTAAATTGTACCGATATCATTATAAACCATATCCAGATTATTAAAGTCTTTGTAGTCGCTTATTATCTTCTTAAGATAGTGAAGTACATCATCGATGTCTATGAGTAGCCTTGCATACTGATACATAGCATAGGGAGCATAGTAATCGTCGGGGTCTTCGGTGAATATCTTCTTGAAGATAGTCTTAGCGGTCTCATTATCCCCCCGATGCATAGCATCAACACCTTTATTATACAAGTCTCTGTCGGCATAAACACCATTATTAGCCATACACAGAATCAATACCACTATCATGATAAACATTAAAACTCTTGCTTTCAACATAGCCCTAAATCCTGACTTAATATAGGTTTAAATTCATCCATATAGATTATCGTAAGATGGGATTGATTTTTGTAGAGTTGATTTACTTTTTTGCATTAACATTATTCATATTGATGATAACCCATCATTTACGGCATACGGCAAAGTATCCGGTAGGATAGTCGCTGAGGTACTTCCCGCCGCTAAGCTTTCCCAGTAAAGCATCAACCAGGCATAACAGCAGATGGAATGGATAAAGCAAGTATCCTATGCCTATGGATGAAAGCCAGCTAAGAAGCTCCGATAAAGGTTTGAACAAGCCCCCGTCGGTGTATATCTCCACATTAGTGAAACCTGCTTCATTCAACGCCCTGAATAGGGTAAAGTGTGTATAGCGATGAAAGTCCAGTGGAGAACCGTGTATCTTGATGAAGTACGGCACATATAGATAGAAAGAGCCATCCGGCTTTAATATTCGGTTGATGCGTCTTAAGACCGGTTTATAATCGTATATGTGTTCTAGCACATTGAAAAGGAGGATGTTATCGAAAGAGGCATTCTTAATCGGGTAATCATCCTCGAAGTTAAGAATGATATCTGGTTGGTTTTGAGGGTTTCCGTCCGCTTTTATGTATTGAAATGGGGTAGGCTTCTTCCGTAAGTGTTTAAGATAGCGGGGCTTCTTTCCGCTACCCATATCCAAGACCAGCCCGTTAAGGCTGACCAGTTCTTTAATACAGGCATTCATAAAGCTACGATTCACCGCATTCCCTTTGGTTAGCTCCCATGCTGATGAGAATGGTTTGTAAAAGGGTTTCACCACCCATCCTTTATCGTTTAATGGGGACTCGCTTATAGTGTAGCCACAATTTTTGCAATATGGGGTATTGTCTTTAAGCTCCATATCTGATGAAGAGCATCTCGGGCAGATTAGCAGGTTCTTAATGGTTTTCATTGTCTATAAGATAACCACCTTAGAATGTGTGATTAATCAGGATGATGATTGGACAGTTTGCCAATAACATCCCTGATTTTCTCCGAGGTTTGGATAGACTTGAGATGTTCGTCTCCGAGTATCTCTAAATATAATATATAAGATTTATCGTAGTATTCCAATGCTTTATGATAATCCCCTATTTTATAATACTCCTCCGCCAAATCGTTATACGAATCTGCATCAGCTAGCTTGCATTCAAGCACAGAATTCATTAAGCCTCCTAAATTTATAAATTCGTTATTGACTTTATTATAATTCTATATAAAATATAATACAAAGATTATGAAATATATCGAGAATTTTGTCAATCTTATTTAAATAAATCTATGAATAATACATCCTAATTTAGGATATGCTTGTCAATAATTTTTGATATTCGACATAAGTGGTTTGTATTTTTATATTTGAATCAAATTTTATCAATAAGGATAGGTTATTATGATTAAGAGACTCGAAGAAAATAATCTGCCCAAACTCATCGACTACCTGAAAGACGAACCCGAGGCTAATCTCTACCCAATCAGCAACATAGAAGCATTCGGCATGGATGAAACCATTCACAAGGTGTGGTCTGAGATAGATGAGAACGGTCAATACAAGGCTGTCCTATATGACAGCATGGACGATATCACCATACATACACACCAACCAGATACTTACGAATTTACCGGTTTCGCAGGTATGATCATAGATAGGGTTAACCTGGATAGGGTACCTTATGTCTTTGCTAAGAAGAATGTCATGGATAGATTGATGCCCATGGTGAAGGTATATCGCACGGTAGAAAGGAAGAGCCGGTTTATGTGCCGTTGTGATGAACTTGCCAAAGACTACAAGATACTCCACACAGATAAGATAAGAAGAGCAGACGCCAGCGATGTCCCTGCTATTTCTCGTATGCTGGATAAGATTGAAGAGTTCCCCGCACCAATGAACATCGGAAGGACAGAGCAGGAAGTAAAACATGGTTCTCTAAAGATTATGTATATACAGGATAAAAGGAAGGATAAGCCGGAAGATGAGATTATGTCTGTGGGACAAATCGTTGCCGAATCCAGCTACTCCGGATTGATTGCCGGGGTCGCTACCCAAAAAGAGTATCGGGGTAAAGGCTATGCTTCCGATATCGTGTTTATGCTTACCAAGAGCCTCATCGATAGGGAGAAAACTGCCTGCTTAACCTATGATAACCCCCAAGCAGGTAGCATATACAAAAGACTCGGTTATAAAGAGTTGTTTAAGTATGATAAACTCATATTTGGATAAACAATTGAATTTCTCCTCTTATTGAAGTACTGGATATATTTTATTTATAATCAAATGCTATCTAATTTTTGAAATCAACTGAAAAGTTAAATCGAGAAGAACTCGAGGAATGATTTTATATACTTTCAACAACATTTGTCATAAAAGCATAACAAAAAGTGGGAATAAACTATCAAACAATGAATATAAAACAGGAAAGACTTGTATAATAAATATATAGTATTATATTTAAATATTAGGAAGGTGAATATGTTCGAAAATATAGGTTATTGTGGCATTAACGGTCAATATTGCATTATATATAAAGCAGCAAAAGACCCGAAGATAGCTGAAGAGTTGTCTAAGGAATGGAAAAAAATGGGATAAAAGCACAAAGCCTTCATGGTTCAAATGCCAGGGATGTAAAGGAAAGGAATAAAATGATTAGAAAGCTAGATGAAACCGACTGTAACAAGTTAATGGAGTACCTAAAACAAGAACCGGAAATCAACCTGTTTATCATAGGCGATATAGAGAACTACGGCTTCTCTGAACCATTCCAGGATTTATGGGCAGACTTCAACCAGAACGGCGAGTATAAAGCAGTTCTGTTGAAATTCCGCTCTCATTTCATACTATACACACATAAACCACATGACTATGACTACACCGACTTCTCAATAAGCCTTAAACAATACATCGAGAATCGGAATGTAGGTGAAATCTCGGGAAAAAGTGAAATCATAGACGGACTATACCCATTGATTAAACTGCAGGGACACGAGTATAAAAGGAAAAAGTCTTATTTAGTAAAATGTGAAAAGATTAATCCCGATTTTCCGATAAATCACTTAGACAAAGTAGAATATGCTAAAGATGATAAAGATTTGATAGATATAGCCTATCTGCTTGATAATAGGATTGAGGAGTTCGAAGGCTCCAGAGATATCAACGCAATGAAGTCCGACTTCCATAAAGGATTGCTTAAGATAACCATAATCAGAGACCAGGAGACAGGTAAACTAGCATCCACCGCTACAATCACCGCAGAAAGCCAGGACTCCGCCATGGTCATCGCTGTAGCCACCGACCCCGCATATCGTAAGAGAGGCTATGCCAGCGCCTGTATGTATAAGCTGACCAAAGACCTTATCGATAGAGGAAAGACCGCATGCCTTTTCTACTACAACCCGCAAGCAGGGAGTATATACAAGAAGCTTGGCTACAAGGAGATAGGGATGTGGGATATGGTCATACTAAGATAGGACAATGTTCGACTAAAGGTGATATGTAACATGAAAGGAGATAATCTCTCACCAATCAACAACAGCATCATAAGAAAACTTGTTCGCATGAGAGCTGCTTTCGGCATCATCATCTTAATCAGTGCCTTGATTAACATCATCATCATAGCATATCTCATCTTCTCTATGATGCCTGATTTGAACTTCTTTATCGTGTATCAGCTTTCTGGTGTACTCTTCTATATAGTGATATACATCATATACATCCTGGTCTACTACAAGCTACTCATGCTTAGGAACTGGGCGAGGCTGTTGCTCGGAGTGCTTTTCACTGTGGAAGCGGTCTCGGTAGTGTTTTATGCTGTACTGTTCATCCTCTTCTTTGACACATTCATAACAGCCCATGGAGAGGTCTTCATTCCAGTCTTCATTGCCAATCTCACCTCCAGCCTGGTCAATTTCACCTACTCATCATACATGGTCTATACGCTTTTCAGGAGAACTACATCAAGGCTGTTTAGCAAAGTGACTGACAGCTAAGGTCAAATCTAATTATACCCATCACCCTCCAGAAGGCGGACTATCGCGGTATAACCCTTCTCTTTAGCTATGTCAAGTGGCGTCCGGCCATCCTTATCCTTGATGGATGAGTCTGCCCCTTCCTCCAATAACATCTTAACGGTAAGACGGCTGATGTCGGTATGGATAGACTCAGATGCGAGATGGAGGGCTGTCCGACCTTCGCTGTCCTGTAGGTTGATATCTCCCCCCTTATCTATTATACGCTTTGCTATGCCTGTGTTTAAGTGTAGACAAGCGATGTGTAGCGGAGTAGCCCCTTTGGTGTCCCTAACCTGCACATATGCACCTTTATCGATGAGATAGCCGGCTATCTCCACCCGACCATACATCAAGGCGATGTGAAGAGGAGTCCGTCCCTCCTTGTCCACAGCATGAATGTCCGCCCCGTATTCGACGAACAGCTTTACGATGTCCAGCTCCTTATAGTAAGAAGCCATGTGTAAGGGTGTCCTGCCGTCTTCATTGCTTATGTTGATATCAATCCCGCTTTCCAGAAGGACTTTAATGATGTCGGTATGTTTATAGAAAAGGGCGATGTGTAGGGGGCTTTTACGCCAGTTGACACCGGTGGTGGCTTTTGCTCCATGTTTAAGCAGGACTTCAGCGATGTCCTTATGACCCCAGTGGACAGCATAGTGCAGGGGTGTCCATCCTTCGGAGTCGTCCTTTTCAGGGGGAGCATCCATCGCTTTCGCTATCTCTTTTACTGTATCTGGAAGGTTATCATCTGTTTGGCTTTCTGATGATTGGGTTAGCCGGAATGTGTTTCTCGAGCTTATGTCTACACCGTGCTGTTTGAGCAGTTTAACTGCTTGAGGCTCTCTTATACTGCTGAAAGCTATGTTTTTAGATGAGAAGTGTGCGTAGTCCTTGATGTTGATATCCGCACCTGCTTCGATTAGTGATAGGACAACATTAACAACCCCATTCTCCGATGCTATATGGAGTGGCGTCCGACCATAATCGTTTCTCACGCCGACATCCGCCCCTGCTTCGATGAGGGTGTCGACGATATCCTCCCTACCGGCAAGCGAAGCGAGGTGTAGCATCGTCCAATCGTTATCCAGCTTAGCATTGACATCTAACTTACCCTTTACGATTATCGACTTTAGGTCTTCCGGTTCTCCTTCAGCAATGATGGTGACAGCCTGTTGGTAGAGCTTATCCTTCTTCTCCAGCTGTCCGCTTTTCTTACTATCATCTTCTCTATTCATAAAACCGCCTTTTTCAAATCATATTGTATAATCAAAGATGACAAATTTTAGTTGGTTTTTCAAGTTGGTATTTAAGATATTTTCTTGATTACGAAGAAGTTTTCGAAGGTATAGAATAGGGTGGAGATTTTAGATGATGGTTTGAGTTTGTCGATGCGTTCTCTGGTGTTGGTATAGATGAGTTGGAAGCCCTTCTGCTCAATCCATTTCCACCAGCAGAAGATAGGAACAATCTGAGCGTATATGCTTTCCGGTACATATCGATTATAATAGAATTCACCCATCTCCAAGTTGTCTATCGAATCGGGCAACTTATGCATGTTGAACATAAACATCGTATCCAGTGTCCTGACCAGCCATGGCATGAAGGTCTGGAAATTGGGTATGCCGGAATGGACAGTGAAGATAAAATGACCGGAAGGTCTTAGTACACGGTGAACCTCGCTTAAGACCTGTAGCTTCTGTTCTATAGACGGGATATGCTCTATACCGTTGTATGAGAATAAGGCATTGTCATAGGATTCATCCGCAAGAGGCATGTTGCAGGCATCCATCACCCTAAAGTCAATATCCAATCGATGACTCCTGGCTATAAGGCTCGCCCTCTGAACCATATCCTCGGAGATGTCTATGCCGGTAACATTGTAGCCCTTCTGTTTAAGAGGGATGGTTGTCCTTCCGCATCCGCATCCTATGTCCAGCACTTTCATCTTGTTTGCGGGATTATTGTTATATTCGAAGAATCTACTAATAAGATAATTCTCCGATTTCCACAAACCTACTTTAGAATACTTATTAAGTATGCTATTTGTTGAATATCCCAACCTGACCATATCTTTCTTAATATCTTTGAGGTCGGAAGTCTCCGCTTTTTTTATCTGTTCTTCATTCATATACTTATTCAGCATTATAATATGCAACTACCGCATGTTTATAATAGTAGTTCACATCTGAATCTATTAAAATTCCTATCCTATACTTATCAATTGATTCGAGGATTCCGGTTATATCCTGCTTATTAACAAGTTCTACGGTTACTTTTTTACCCTGGTTTTGCTCCAGGAACTGCTCTTCAGTAGGGTCCATGAAACCATATTGGTTATACCTCGATGCTATTTTTATCACCGTGTTTTCCAATTTCCCTAAATTATCTGTAATTTTTTTAGACCTACTAAACAGCTTTTTTGGTACCTTTATTACATCCTTATCCATATTTAAATGACTTTCTCCTACATTTTATCAATATCAACTTGATATTATACTATATAACACAAAAATATAAATTATTCGACTGAAATTCAACATTTGTTTAACATTCTTTAAAATATTCCATACATAACAACACATACCGATTATCGAATGTAGATGAAGCGGGGGTTACAGATATGTTGTAAAATAAAGAACACCAGCTATATGTAAATCACATCGCCATCGTTGAAGTATCCGAACTTAGGCTCACTCAGCTTATCGATGGCGTCGGCTACCGGCTTATGCAGGTGAACAGCCCTTATCCGCTTACACTTAAGCTCAGTCAGGTTAGAGGATATCTCCTCGAAGGATAGATGGGGACTCTCCTCGTCCGCATCTACCTGCGAGCATTCCGTTATGAACAAATCGCAACCATCAGCCAGACTGACATAATTATCCGTCCAATTCGTATCACCCGATACACCGATGGTCTTATCACCCACTCTGAACTTATACCCAACTGACTCTTCCTTATGCTTCATCGGCAGGTAATCGAAAGTGATATCATCCGGCAGGTCCAGCTTTCCATCTTGGAGATTGTGATAAAACACCAGGGGATTGGGTTTCTTATAGCCCATCCCATCAGCAAGTGCTTCTATCACCTGTTTTACCCGATGCTTACCTATGATGGTAAGGGGCTTATCTCGTTTGGGTGTATCTGGGTTGACCAGCAGGTCAAGGCTTATATAGGGTATGCCTGCGGTATGGTCTCCATGGTAGTGGGTTAGGAAGATGTAATCCACCCGGTCGTATTTGATGCAGGTCTTCTTCATCAGGTATGGTGTGGTTGCTCCGCAGTCGACCATGATTCCGGTATCCTTATACTCGATGAGTATGCTCTGGTTAGCCCTTCCGTCGTCGAAGGCGAATCGCCCTGTTCCTATTGCGGTGACTTTGGTTTGGTTTATCATTTCTTGAATACCCTCATATTGTTGTAACCGCCGACTTCTGTCCATATATCCCAGTTGACATTCTCCCACTTGTTATACACTGCACGGAAGGTGTATTTCCTGACCAAGGGTATCATTGGGACTTGCTCGTAAAGTAGACTGAACATATCATTGATGATGGCTTTCCTTCTCTTGAAGTCCGGCTCATACTTAGCCAATCGGTGTAGATGGTCGACTTCCGCTTCCCATTCGGTATTAGGTGATTCTTGGAGAGGGTTCCACATGTGTATATTGCCATTGGACATGTATAGGCTATCGTTAAGCGGGAATAGCCCACCTTCCAGA
Organism: uncultured Spirochaetia bacterium; assembly: GCA_964447635.1. Lineage (GTDB taxonomy): Bacteria > Spirochaetota > UBA6919 > CAYUUC01 > CAYUUC01 > CAYUUC01. The sequence continues at coordinate 1,696 of CAYUUC010000037.1, read as the reverse complement.
GAGATTAATGCACAATCCCAATCATAACTGAAAGTAAGCCGGTTCACCATCACTTTGAACTCGATGGTTGCGGGGAATGCGATTATGCCGTAAGTCTTCCATTCGTTGGCTATGCTGTTGATGGTCTTCTCCCGTTCCTGGTTACCGCTGTTGGTGTTTAACTCGAAGCGTATCTCATTCTTATCAAGGTCTTCCATTATACCATCGCCGTTCCTGTCACGGATGCCGATGTTTTCCAGGACTTCGAGAGCCTTCTTCGGGTCATATGCGTTGTCGAACTGGACATTAGAATCGTAATAGGGGGAGGCTTTAGCTAGGTATGTGGAGTCCGGCTCAGCCAGACCGTTATATATCTGTATGGATAGGGTTTCCCGGTCAATCAGGTATGATAATGCTTGCCTGAACTCCTTCTTGGTGAACCAATTCAACTTCGGGTTCTCTTTAAGCCTCTTCGAATCCGGGTTTTGATTGAACACGATGAACTCCATCTCAGGTGAGAGTCCCCCATTCCACACCGAGTAGTCTTCCTTCTCCGCTTTGGATATAATCTCTTTGAAATCCGCATTCTGTATGTAGTAAGTGTCCACCTCCTTCCCGATAAACTTAAGATGTAGGGTGTTTGTATCGGGTACGAGGTTTATCATTAGTCTATCCAGGTAAGGCAAAGGTGTCCCCCATTCATCCCTTTTAAAGAAGGTCGGATTAGCTTCAAATATGATGCTTTCATTCTGCTGATACTTAATAAGCCTCCACGCTCCATTACCAACCAGCTGGTCTACAGGTGTGTTAACACCCCACATGGTAAAGATAGCCTGTGAGTTGGATGAATTGTATATCGACTCGATTATATGGCGGGGCATAGTGGAAAAGTCAGCTAGTAGCTCCGGCTCTCCCAGTACTCGGGGGAAGATTAGTCTAAATTCGAAGTCGTTCTCATACTCGGCTTTGACTAGGCTCTCCTCTCCATCCTCCATCAGTAGTAGAGCCTGACTGTATCCTCCGGGTGATATATATTGGTCAGTAAATACATTGTTCCAGAACCACACCCAATCCATAGCGGTCATCCTTACCCCGTCTGACCAGTATACATCTTTCCTCAGGTATATGGTCATAATCTGTCTGCCGTCTTCGGTTACCTCCAGGTCGTATCCCTTTCCGGTAGAACCTTTTTGCTTGTTTCCAGGGTAGACCTCCCATGAGCCGGTATCCTCATCATAATGCATAAGGCTCATCTGGAAACGCCGGATGATGTTTAAGGATACGCCCTCTGTAGCTACGATGATGTTGAAGGTCTTAGGGTCTCCGCTATAGTCACCGAGGATGAGAGTACCACCCTTAGAGCCCCTCTCATAGGTGATGGGTCTATCATTGGTTATTGTATCTGGTATGGGTTTAGGTTCTGGTATGATGGACCGGTTTGGGTCTCCATCGGTTGTTTTATCCTGTGTATTGGTCTGTTTGGTAATGTCGGTTTGACTTAGAGTTGGATTATCGTTATCACCGCCTCCACAGGACAGGATAAGTATCGAGCCTATGGTCAGGATTAGTATATATATTAATTTGTATATCTTTTTCATTCCTCAACACCTTTTATATGGTATTTTTATATTAACCTCAATAAAAAATCAATAGTGAGTTAACTATGATAAAAAATATATTCATGGTTAATATAACAAAATTTAGGATAATTATTAAT
>CAYUUC010000036.1:0-19593 GCA_964447635.1 uncultured Spirochaetia bacterium | reverse complement strand
CCCATTCACCTATTGGTGTTATAGCATTATCTATTTTTGCGATACCACTATTCCAATCAGCCATCTCTTGCTCAGGAATTTCTACTGGTGTACCTTCCTCTCTTAATCTATGGAGTTCTGAAATTACTTCTGTACTTAGTTGAAGATTATCAGCTATTTTTGTATATTCATTAACTCCTAAAGCATCAATTTCTCCCTGTGTTAGTGATATCTGAACTTCAGATAATAACACTTGCCCCTTTGTTGGTTCTTCAACATTTATATTTCCCATTTCATCCACTACGATTTTTCTAGAATCTACTGTGAATGTCATTGTCTTTTCAACTTCCGGTGATGATAAACATCCACTAATAACACCAAAAACCATAATTTAAATTAACATTAAAATTATAATAAAATTTTTCTTCATAATACAATATCTCCTTACAATTTTTTATTTAAATTTATCATTCTTAATATACTGTTTTTTTTTACAGTGTCAAGCTTTTTGGACAAATTTTAATAAAAATCATAAAAATTATTGAATTCGAATTCTATTTATGTTGGAATTACAGAATTGTCAGTATAAACAGCATTAGTCATAAACCCATATTAAGGTTTACTCCCCCGACACCAACCCCATGTATTCAACCAGCCGGCCTTCTATCTCTTCGGGGTCGTATAGGTCAATCCATTCGCTTTCCGGGAGGATGTCCAGCCATTTCACCCCTCTGACCAGCGATAAGCGGGATGACTTGAACACATTGTCAATCGTGGAGTAGATGTAATATTGGTTATCCCGGGTGAAAGTCAGGTTGAATGAGTTAGGTGGGTTTAAGCTATTTACCATGGATAGATCACCGTAGATATTAACCATGATGAACACATTGTCGCAGTAGTCGAAGGATATAACGGGATCAAGGGTCTTGAATGGAAGGCTCATCGGTTCCCCTGATGGTGGGTATTGCAGTATCTCCTGGTTATCATTTAGAACGATGGTGATGTATCCATCATCGCCTATCTTCACTTCTGATGGATGGTATGGTGTCTCAATGAATGTTTGCCCGGTCAGCGATGCATCCGATACGGTGAAACTGGGAGTAGCTTTCTGGCTTTGCTCAAAGAGGATAGCGAGGGTCTCCCCTTCGTAGTCCACATCCATAGAGCGTATTGGCTTATCTGTTCTGGTGTTGCCTATTTCTATGAACCGATCCTCCAGCCTTTCCAAGAGGGTTAAGATTGATGATTGGTCATGCTTGGTAGCTATCAGGATGCGATGACCGTTACCACTGATTGATGCCATAATTGATGTGTTTAGAGAATCGATAAGCTTAGCCTTCATGATGGTTCTGGGTGATGTGATGTCAGATATGTCCCATTCGTAGTAGATTGATGATTGGTCTATTGCCTGTATGTTTTGCTGTGTGGGGTTTAACCTTACTTCGATTATAGTATCGCTACTACAGTGTATCCCGGTGGTTAGCTCTGCCTGGAAGAGGTTCCATACTCTTATCCAACCATCACCATCTCCCGTGACTATATACTCTTTATCCGGTGAGATAGATAAAGCGGTAATAAGCGATTGAGACGGAGATATATCCAATTGTAGGACGCTGTTATCTATCGGTGCTTTCCCGCTATGACCGGACATGGCTATGAGTGATGAGGTTTTAAGGCTGTATTCCAGCTTATAATCGGTGATATATGCGGTGAGGAGGGTATTATCCCTGCTGAAAGCCATCGCTTTGACCTTTTCACCGGTGAGACCTGTCGGGATTGGTAATCGATGCAGTATGGTCTGACCTGGTTTATTATGGATAATGATGTGCGTGTAATCGGTGGTGGCTATGTATTTACCATTTGACGATACAATGGAATGCTTTATAGGTTTGAGATGGCTGATTTGAGGGGTAATGGTCATCACCTCGGGAAGCTCTGTTCTGTCATCATCACCGCATGATAATGTTGTGATGGTGAATACCATTAGCAATGCTATTGTGATAGCGTATCGATATAGTTTCATAGGTCTACTTCTTAGTTAAGGTCTCGATAGGTTTCTGCTTGGATGCCCGGGCAGATGGGAAGTAGGCGGCAAGCACTGCTGCTGTTATCGCTCCCATGGTTTGGATAAGGACATCAGTTAACTGTGGGTCAGATGGCATATTCGTTATATAAAAGGTATTATCCGGTATAAGCTCGACCTTACAGTCACCATAAACACCGAACCACTTATAGAAAGGTAAATCTCGACTGAATAGCGTACATGTAAACTGGGATGCTATCCATTCATATGCCTTGATTATGTCGGCGAGGTGAACAGCCATGAACATACCAATGGTTACACCGATGAAAGCCCCGATGATGCCTATTAGAAAGCCTTCCACAATGAATATGCGGGAAATGGTTGGCGGGTCTACGCCAAAGGTCTTCATTATACCTATCTCTTTCTGTTTATCCAAAACGACAACATTAAGCGTGATGTAAATGGTCATAAATGAAGCTAGAACGAGGATAATGAGGGCAGATCGCATTAAGCCTTTCTCCCGATTGAAATCGATGAAGAGCCCCTCCTGTTGAGTTGCGGTGAACTCATAATCGGCAAGCTCGGGAATCCTCTCTAGCTTGTTTATTACTGTATTATATCTGTCATGGTTCTTCAGGTAAACCATTAATCCAGTAGCAAAGTCCTCTATGCCAAAACTATCCGGGACATCCTCTAACCGCATTATGCCTAAGGAAGCTTCATACTTGTTATAACCGGATATGAAAGCCCCCGCTATTTCAAACTCCTCCTCCTGTATGTTTACATTGAGTGAGTTTAATGAGATGGGTACATATACCGAAACATCACGGGAAGCAGCTCCTAAAATGTCGTTTATGAGTTTCCTACCTAGAAAAATCTCTCCTTTATCCAATTCTGGTAATTCTGGTCTAGCTGTACGATAGTTGACCATCTCTTCCCGATAATACGGGTTGGTTTCGTAAAACTCATCCGGGACTGCGAGTAGCTGAACGGATAATCGCTTATCCAGGTGCTTTATAATGCCGTAAGCAGTGAAGTAGGGAACCACATCCTCAACCATGCCTTGCAGGTCGGGGTGGTTCTCGATAAACTCTGATACTTCATCATAATTGGTAAAATCGATATAAGGAGGTCTAATCCTAATATCACTCTCTACAGCGAGTATCTTATTACCAACATTCTTGTGAAACCCGCCAAACACGGATAGGACGAGTATAGGTACTGCAATGGATACTGCTACTGTTATGATGCAAATATTAGAGATTTTCTGAACGAATGACTTTTCTTTCCTGGAGCTTAAGTAACGCTTGGCTATCTTAAAAGCAAATTTCATTAAAAGCTATCCTAATTGATTATTTAATAAATCTAACACCATAATGTTATAAAAACAACTCCCTTAAGATAAACATAAACTACGATAATATGAAATTATTTTTGTATATAAAGGGTGGTTAATAAAGCTGTTTATGGAACTCCCTCAGCCTAATTGAATCGATGATGGACATTATGAACTTAATACCACCGCCAATAATGAAGAATAAGACATAATGCCGTATAATCTCCAGATAATAGTTATCCAGGAGAGGCTTAATCTCTGCTAAATTGTATGCTTTATCAGACATCAAAACGAACATCTGTTGAGCATAAGACAATAACGGAGCGCTGATATGAGGAGCGGCACCGGTAGTAGCTATCGTTGTACCGGTATATAGTACAGTGACCACAACTCCAAACATTAAAGCATAGACCTGAAGAGCTGTTCCGATAATCTTTACAAATGAGCTTAATATATACGGTCCTGACATTATATACGGCCTTTCCTCCTTTACAGCAAGAAAGCTCATCCTGGAGTTGGCGATTATCTCATAGGTAAGGATAGAAACCTTTGGAGCTAGGAAAAGTGCAGTGGTTAAACCTGCTGAAACCATGTTGAGCGATTCTATCGTGTTACCAAGAATGAAGAACGAAAAACCGAAAATCCCGATACATAAAACCGGTACATTATCGAAAATACGGACTATCGATATAATGAAGTGCTCCATCATCGAACCTTTGATGATGTAACCGATGAAGAAGCCAATCGGTACACCGATTAGAAGTGAATAACCGATAAAACTAAGTGAGAAATGGAAAATACTCTTACCGGTAATCTCAAAGCTGTTTATGAATTGGTTTAAAGCTGGAAAACGGTCTAGTAATGTTAAAGTGTCTGTCTTTTCCGGTATGTTTACCACTAGGAAGTATATGACTCCAGCTACAAACAACAATCCGATTATCGAGAATATAACTTTACTTATGGTCGATAGGTGGGGGATTTTGGTGAATTTGGTCTTGAAGGCTCTCGCTTCCCTGTTGTATATGGTTCCAATCAATGCCATCGCCATATTCGCTATCGTATTAACCACAAGTGTAACCAGGAATATACCCATCGTAACGAAAAGTATTATACCTAAACTGAAGTTCCCATTCAATACCTCTCCAGTGTCGGATAGGCTAATGGCATTAACCACCTGTGATGATACATTTTGGGCAGGTTGGCTGAGGTCTGCCCAGCTCTCAGGTGCTGATACACCTGATAATACAGAGAATATGACCGTTTCTCCAAAGACCTTGGTAAAGATAATTAGTGCTACTATGACGATAATGAAGATGAGTGAGACAATCTTACCGGGGGTGATGTTCTTCTTCACAACACGCCCAGAGAATGTGGGATTCACTGTGTTGATGGAGGGCCATATCTTTTCCAATCCATACATAAAGCCGAACACAGCATACGGGAAAACGAAAATAACCAGCACCTGCGAAGTAAGCAAGCCCGATACATCACCAACCTCACCCAATATCAAAGGCGATATGTAGAAATAACCCAAATAGGCTATGAGTATGGTTGGGAGTAGATAAAGAAAGTTCCGCAACATTACAAGGATACTTCTAATCCATGATGGTGATAGGTATAACAATATGAACGAGAATATGAACGCAGGTATAATGACGATTAAGGTGGTTTCAAGTGCCACTCTCAGGTTAGAGTTGAGTATTTGTTTGACCCCGAATGAGGCTTGGCTACCATCATCTGGGTTAGGGTTCCAATCGTCATTCCATATCTCTTCCCATGGATTTATGTCATTTTCAGCAAGCAGGTCTTCTGAAGACTGGTACAGATTAATGGGTATGTATAAGAAGGCGAAGACAAGGAACAATACGAATGGGAATGATATAATAAGTCCAAAAATTTTACCGGGTCCAAATTTATTCGGGTTCATTTTCTTTCCTTAGTTATAATTATTTGATTCTTCCGCAAAAATTAATGAAACTTAAGAGGAATCCCCCTAAATCCCCTCGTCTTCTGCGAAGATGCAGTTAAGAGGTACTAGGATGGATTCTCCGTTTAAATCTTTCATAACAATGAGGAACAACCAGTAATTTTTATAAATTCTTTACAAATCAGATTATCGGTAAACTGCTATATACAAATTATCTATAAGATATATATAATATAAAAAAATTCCTTCTCTAAAATTATCTATGATAAGTTATTACTTTGAATATAGAAATCCCTTCCTTTCTTCCCCCTGACAAGTTTAAGGGAAAACCGAAAATGTGGATAAGAAAAAATTATCCGGGATTTTTACTAATCCCCTATCATCATTAGGAAAGGGACAGAGAAAGCTCTTTATCATGAGAAAATTTTCAGTAAGTAAAAATTAAATTAATTAATGTATATGTTTTTTCTAGATATTGAAATACAGTTTTATTAAATAGGGGTCTGTTTTAAAAAAAGAATTTAATTATCTTTTTTAGTAGAGTTATAACCATAAACCATACCAGATTAAGGAGAATTATTTATGAATAAAAGCATTTTTGTTACCAGAATGATACCACAGGTTGCAATAGATAGACTGGAGTCAGAATTTGATGTGGTGGAGGTTAATCCATATGATAGAACCCTAACTCCTGAAGAACTTATTAAATTCGCCAAAGGGAAAAGCGGTATCCTCTGTACCCTCGATGATAAAATTGATAAACAAATAATGCATGAATTGCCGGAACTGAAAGGTATCGCCAATTATGCTGTGGGATACAATAATATAGACATAAAGGAAGCACATAAACGAGGCATCCCAGTATCAAATACCCCCGAAGTCCTAACCGAGACTACGGCAGAGCTGGCATGGGCTTTGCTCTTTGCGGTGGCAAGGAGGATTTGTGAAGCAGACCGATTTGTTAGAACAGATAAATGGGGAGGCTGGGCTCCATTACAGTTTTTAGGTACTGATATAAGCGGAAAAACATTAGGCATCATCGGTGCAGGGAGAATTGGCACAGCAATGGCTAAAATGTCTAAGGGTTTCAATATGGATATAATCTATCATAATGATAGATACCGTAATAAAGAGTTAGAGGATAATTATCATGCTAAGATGGTTAATATGGATGTACTGATTGAAGAATCTGACTTTATATCTATTCATGTCCCTCTAATAGAGGCTACCCATCATCTAATCTCCGAGCTAGAGATGAAGAAGATGAAGCAAAGTGCCATCCTTATCAATACTTCCAGAGGACCGGTGGTGAAGGAAGATGACCTGTATAGGTGCCTTCGTGATAAGGTGATTGCTGGGGCTGGAATAGATGTATATGAATTTGAACCGAAAATCACCCAAGACCTGTATAAACTCGATAATGTTGTACTAACCCCCCACATTGGAAGTGCTAGCCGAAAAACCCGCACTAAGATGGCTATGATGGCTATTGATAATTTAGTCGCTATGTTAAATGGTGAAGAGGTACCTAATAGAGTTAATTGACCGGTTTTTATTCACATACTTTGGCATAGTTCTTGTTAATATATTAATATGATTTTTTTTGTAGAATATTCAAATGGTATTATAATTTAAACTACTATTAAGGAATAACTAAGAATATTGTAATCTTTTTTACATTGAGATAAAATATATTGAAAAGGATAATGAAAGAAGCTATAGATAAAAGTAAAGAAGAACTAATAAAAGAGGTTGACTCCCTAAAATCCGAATTATCAAATTTAAAATCATCTATATTACAATGTGATAAACAAATCTATGAACATATCTTCAAGCATTTCGGGATTGGAATCATCATTTTCGAGACTAAAGATGATGGTCGTAGCTTTATAGTTAAGGATTTTAATGCAAAACACAATTTCATGAATGATAAGAACATCGATGCTTATGTAAGTCTAAGCATTGGAGATGTCTTTTATAGGATGACTCAAACCAAAGAAGGTTTAAAACTTCTGCGTAAAGTATGGATAACCGGTGTTGGTATCGATTTTGTTAACAGCATACAACATAAAAATAAGGTGTATTATACGGAAAACCATTTCATTAAACTCCCTACTGGAGAGGTTGTTTATACATATAAGGATATAACCGGGGAGAAGGAAAACGAACTTGCCCTCAAAGAGAGTAAAGAGAAGTACAAATCCCTATTCTCCAGTATGTTAAACGGTTTTGGTTATTTCAGGATTATCCAGGATGATAACGGTAAACCTATCGATTATATTTTCATAGAGATTAATCCTAGCTTAGAGGAAATAACCGGTCTGGATAAAGCTTTGGTAATCGGGAAGAAGGCAACAGAAGTCCACCCATATTTTAAGAAACATAACCGGGACTGGATAGAGTTTTACTCAGATGTAGCGTATAATGGTATAGAGAAGAGATTCGAGCAATACTTCCCCGCTGATAGAAAATGGTATTCGATTTATGTATTTAGCCCAAGGAAAGGATACTTTGCCACCATATTCGAAGACATCACCGAGGAAAAGAAGGCTGAGAAAGCCCTTAAAGAAAGTGAAGAGACTTATCGACAGATGTTCGAAGAGAATAACGCAGTCATGATACTGGTTGAACCACTTACCGGTGATATCGTTAGGGCAAACAGTTCGGCGTCCAGATTCTATGGATACTCTATACAGGAGTTAGAACGGATGAACATCAAAGAGCTACTTGCAATGACTGACCAGGAAATACAGGATGAAATGTCACGAAATTCGATAAAAATACCGAATCAGCATCGCTTTAAGCACAGACTTGCCTCTGGTGACATAAGGTATGTGGAAAGCATCTCCAGTCCGGTAACCATAGATGGACAATTCCTCCATTACTCAATCATATATGATATTACGGATAAGAAACATGTAGAGGATGAGCTTAGAAACCTATACAGGGCTGTGGAACAAAGTCCCAGCACTGTGGTCATCACGGATATCGATGGCTATATACAATATGTGAATCCTAACTTTACCAAAATTACTGGTTATTCAAAAGAAGAGGCGGTTGGAGAGCATTCACGCCTGCTTAAGTCGGGGATTCAGGGTGATGAAATATATAAGGATTTATGGGATACCATTACATCAGGGAAGGTCTGGAACGGTGTCTTCTCCAATAAGAAGAAGGATGGGTCTATATACTGGGAATCTGCTCTAATCGCTCCTGTAAAAGATGAATATGGCAAAGTTACCCGGTATATAAAAGTAGGAGAGGATATAACACAAAGGATGAAAGCGGAAGAAGACTTGAAGAAGTCTTATGAGACATTCGCTACTGTTATGAATAGTATGAATATTGGTATCTACGCTGTGGATATCGAAACGCATAAGGTTGTTTTCTCTAATAGCTATGTGAGGAAGTTAATCGGTAATGTGATGGGTAAGGTATGCTGTGATGTCTTCTCAAAAATGGGTGAGAACTCATGTAAGCTGTGTAATAACAGGAGACTGCTGGATAAGAAAGGCAATCCGACAGGTGAGATACAATGGGATTACCCTAGGGAGATAAATGGAAAATGGTATACGATGAGAGACAAGGCTATACCATGGATTGACGGAAGGATGGTCCGCCTTTCTATCATGACCGATATAACCAAGAATAGGATGGCTGAAGAGGAGCTCCTCCGGTCGAATCAGGAGCTGGATATGTTCGCTCATCGCATATCTCATGACCTTAAGAACCCTTTAAGCGTGGTGATAAGCTATATTAGGATAATCCAGAAGGAATACCTGAGTGATAATGACGATGAGGCTCAAAAGATTACCGAGGAAGTTGCTGATCGCACCCAGCGAATGGTTAATATGATTGATAACCTCCTATCATACTCGGAAGTAAGTGCTGAGGATAACATGTTCTCTGAGCTGGATACTAATACCGCATTGAATGATGCAATTGAAAACCTTGAATTGCAGATAGGAGAAAGTAAAGCCCGGATAAGCAAAGACAACCTGCCTATATTAGTCGGTGATGAAACCCAGCTTACCAGCGTCTTTCAAAACCTTATATCCAACGCAATTAAATATAGAAAGGTAGGCATCGTCCCTCAAATCCATATCTCATCGGAGGATAAGGGGGATGAATGGCTGTTCTCAGTTAAGGATAATGGGATAGGCATACCAGAGGCTGACCAAAGAAGCATCTTTTTCATATTCCACCGCCTTCACAAGAACCAGGAAGAGTTTTCTGGAAATGGAATAGGGCTGACTTCATGTAAGAAGGTTGTAGAGAGGCATAAAGGTCAAATATGGGTTGAATCCAGTCTCGGGGAAGGGTCGACATTTTTCTTTACCATTAGCAAAAGTCTTGACAAAAAGCAACCCTCTGATTAGTTTATAGGAAAACCATATCAAGAGGTTAAACCTATATGAAAGTATCAGGATTACAGTTCAGTCCAGCATTCCATGATACAGAGCAAAATCTGGATAAGGTAGAGCGGATGTTACAAGGACATGAATCCGACCTAATCATCCTTCCAGAGTTGTTTAACACAGGCTACATGTTCGAGGACCGCAACCAGCTTGCTTCTCTCTCAGAAGACTTCAACCACAGTAAGACTATAGATAGGCTTATCATGATAGCTGGAAAGAAGGATTGTGCCATTGTAGCCGGCATCGCTGAGAAGGAGGGTGATAAGCTGTATAACAGTTCAGCAATCGTAGATGGAAACGGCATCATCACCACCTATCGCAAGCTTCATCTATTCTGGGACGAGAAAGACCTGTTCGATAGAGCGGAGAACCCTCTTCCAGTCGTTGAATATAAGGGGGCGATGCTGGGGCTGATGGTTTGCTTTGATTGGGCTTTCCCTGAGGTAGTCAGGACTTTGGCTATGAAGGGAGCGGAAGTCATCTGTCATCCGGCAGACCTGGTACTCACCTATTGTCAGAAGGTGATGGTAGCCCGTTCTATCGAGAATAAGGTTTTCACTATCACTGTGAATCGAGTGGGGAAAGAGCATATCGGGGATAAGGAGCTTGAGTTTACAGGACACAGTCAGATAACCGGTATAAAGGGGGAATACCTTGCTCAGACTGAACTTGAAGAAACCATCATAAGTGCCGAGATTGAACCGAAGGATGCCCATGATAAGACTCTCACTCCTAAGAACCATGTCTTCAATGATAGACGTGAAGAGTATTACTTCAAGTAGAAAACCTTTATCACTCATCGTTTGAACAGCTTCATTAGCTTTTTCACGCTTCTGGTATTGATTACATCATCTGCTTCCAACCATCCTCGCCGTGCTTGGTTGACACCATACTTCATGTTCTTAAAACCGTTTTCCACATGAGCATCGGTCGATATGGCTACTTTTACCGCCAGTTCTTTAGCATACTTGCAGTGTATGTCGTCGAGGTCCAGCCTTATCGGATTTGCGTTAAGCTCGATGAAGCACCCATAGTCCCTTGCTGCTTCGATGATTTTCTCCAGGTTGATGGGGTATGCTTTCCGCTTTCCGATAAGCCTTCCGGTGGGGTGACCGAATATGTGGAAGCGTTTGCTTTTCATTGCTTTAACCACACGCTTGGTCTGTTCCTCCTCGGATAGCTTGAAGTGGTCATGTATGGAGCATATGCAGAAGTCTAACTCTTTCAATAGGTCATCATTTAAGTCAAGATTGCCATCCTTAAGTATGTCCAGCTCAATACTCTTCAGGATAAAGATATCATCATGCTTCTCGTTATACTGGTCGATTTGCCTTATCATATCCCGCACACCGTCTTCATCCAGTCCGCCAGCGATTCGTGAGTTTTGGGAATGTTCGCTATTGGCGAAGTACTCGTATCCCATTCCCTTAGCGGCTTGTGCCATTTCCTCCAGGGTGAACATACCGTCGGTAGCTTTGGTATGAGTGTGTAGGTCGCCTTTGATGTCATCCATGGTTAGTATCTGGGGTAGCTTATCCTTCTTTGCTGATTCAATCTCACCTCTGTTCTCTCTAAGCTCTGGTGGGATGTATATAAGTCCGATAGCTTTATAGACTTCCTCTTCAGTCTTTCCGGCCACCTTTTCACCACTATCACTCTTGAACACGCCGTATTCATTAACCTTAAGCTTCTTATCTACTGCTATCTTGCGTAGTTCAACCGAATGCTCCTTAGAGCCGGTGAAGTATTGTAGGGCAGAACCGTAACTCTCTTGGCGGACCATCCTTATATCAACCTGTAGTCCCGATTTCAGCCTCACTGAGGACTTGGTGTCACCTCTGGCAATGATGTCTTCCACTTGTTTATAATGAGTAAACTCGTCCATCAGCTTTGAGTCTTCTTCGCAGATGGCAAGTATATCCAAATCGCCTACCACTTCCTTCTTTCGACGGAAGCTTCCAGCGATAATGATTTCCTTAACTCCATCAACCTTTTCCAGATAGTCTTTAAGTGGGTATGCTACTTGTTGTGCATCAGCTAATCGGGTTTTCTGACTGACTTCCCTGGTATCAGCGATGGCATGTTTAATCTTCTCCTGGGTCTTTTTTCCGAAGCCTTCCAGGTCTTTGACTTTATCCTCTTCTATTGCTTTTTCCAGCTCATCACGGCTTTTAATACCCAGGTCATCATATAGCTGTTTGACTTTGTTCGGTCCTAATCCTTCGATATCCATAAGAGCGGTTAATTCGTTTGGGACTTCCTTTCGAAGTTCATTCAGGTAATCAAGTTCACCCTCATTCTCTATGATTCGCTTAATCTTCTCTGATAGGTCTTTTCCAATACCGGGAAGTTGGGTAAGGTCTTCCCCTTTCTCAACCATGTTGGAAACTTGTTTGGATGTACCAGCTAATGTCCTTGCTGCTTTACGATAGCTTCTTACTTTGAATCTGTTTTCACCTTTGATAGCAAGTATATCGGATATCTCTGTGAATATCTTTGCTATCTCTTCATTTGTTACTGACATATCAATCCTCATTAATGGTTTTTTTGGATAAAAAGAAGGCAGAGAAGGAGTTTATCCTTCCCTGTCCACGTAAAAGATGGTTTGATTAATATATATTTAATATATTACTTATTTAACTTTAATGCTTCCCTTAACATCTGATTAGCGTAACCCCATTCGTTATCATACCATGCCATGAGTTTGACCATGTCTCCATCAACTACCTGAGTCATGGAAAGGTCAACTATAGTTGCAGCAGGATTCTTGATGATATCTGTAGAAACGAGTTCTTCTTCGCTAACCTCAAGAATGCCTTTGTATCGATCGCTTTTGGTTTCTTCTTTGAATATACTTTTTAGCTCATCAACACTGGTTGGTTTATCGGTAAGGAAAACCATATCGGTAATTGAACCTACTGGAACGGGTACTCTAACAGCAACTCCATCGAACTTACCCTTTAAGTCTGTCATTACCTTAGTGGTAGCCTTAGCCGCCCCGGTTGATGTGGGAACGAGGTTCACCGCACCGGCTCTACCCCTTCTCATCTTCTTATTCGGGCTGTCAACAATGCCTTGAGTGGATGTATAAGCGTGGATTGTGGTCATCATCGCTTTCTTAATACCTATCCGCCTCTTCATTACCTCTACCACCGGGGTAATACAATTAGTGGTGCATGATGCACAAGATATGATTTTGGTCCCGCCATCTGCTGTGTTTACTCCATGGACTACAGTGGGGATATCTTCGCTTTTAGCCGGTGCTGATAGGATAGCATAGTTAGCCCCTGCTTCTATGTGCTTTTTCAGACCGTCGGTTTTAGTGAATACTCCAGTGCATTCGAATACTATATCGATATCATGGTCTTTCCATGGTAGGTTAGCGGGGTCTTTCTCGCTATATACAGGGTACTTCTTGCTATCTATGATTAAACCCTTATCGTCATGTTCTACGGTTTTTTCATAGTTACCGTAAACCGAATCATGCTTTAGAAGATAAGCAAGATTATCTACCGGTATAAGGTCGTTGATAGCCTTAAGCTCCATTTCCGGAGTGTCAAGAATTATTTTTAGTACGGCTCTTCCTATTCTTCCTAAGCCGTTTATACTTACTTTTAACATACAACCTCCTTTAAAAATTGAATATAATAATGAAATTAAGTCGGAACTACCGTCGGTGGCAATACATAGCCCACTATTATCGATACAATTAATATAAAGATGATAATCCAGAAAAATGTACCAATTATACTTCCGCCTACCTTTTCCCTTTCATCACTCATACTGGCTTCTATCTTGGGATAGTATGGGGTTAGGACTGCGGATAATATCAATGCTACCACCAAAGTTAAAATGAGTATTGGTATCCATGAAATACCGAATAGAAAAGGCTCATAGGGGATGACCCATAAACTGCCAGCCCATCCGACCAGAAAAATCACAGCAAAGAAACCCAGGATATTATCCCATCTCCTGCTCCTCGATATACCTACTGCGAAAATTAATGTAAAGATGATGCCTAAGATTATTGCATAAATTAAACTCCATAACCACAACATAAATATACTCCTATATTATTTAGTAAGGTATAAAATTAAAACATCTAAATATTATATTTCGGTTAGGGTTATAATACAACGGATAGGTTTTTGGAATTGGTTTTATGTAATCTGTTACTCTGTATAATATAATAATATATCTTGAATAAACAAAGGGAATTAAAAAATAATATTCGATTTCATGTTTTGTTATAAATAAATATGAATTTCTTTATATATAAAGCTGGTTATGAAATACCATTATAAAAAAGCAATGGTTATTAAAAAAACTTTTGACTATATGGAATTCTTTTTATATACTATAATATAGATTTATTTAGTATATTTATGTTTAATATTAAATTGTAAAGATTATACTAAAGGGTGTTTGTTTAAATATTAAATATATCGTTTAAAAGTAGGGATAGGACTAAGTTACTTAAAAAATTGGAAAAGGATTATCAATAAAATTTCTCTTCATCTATAAAACAACAATTCACTTTAACTTTCCAATATTCAGTTTAACTTAGTTATAACAATGTTTCAAATTAATTATAAGATTAAAGGAGATTTAAAGATGAAAAGTATGTTGAGTTTAATATTAAAAGTAAGAGTGATTTTCTATCTGCTTATTAAAATAAAAGCATTCAGAAATCTATTGCTAGGAGAGATTGAAAAGGCAATACATAAAATCTTGGTAGAAAATAGGACTGATAAAATACCACTAAAAGTGTTAGAAATGGAATATAACTATGTGGTAGCTTTTATGAGAAATATTATGAAAAACCTGGAAAAAGGTTATATCTCTCATGAGGTATTCAGGAAGATAATAGTAATCCTAACGGAGAAAGCAATATTGAGAGAGGAAGAAAGCACGCAACAGGTAATAAAAGCAAGGAAGCGTTTCTTTGATAAATATGGTTTTGAAAGCCCCGTTCTGTATGTGCTTTCTCCAACTCAAGCTTGTAACCTGCAATGTCCGGGGTGTTATGCTAATTCTTATGCTCATACCCAATCTACCCTTCCTTATCATATGATTGAGGATATCATTAATGATACTTATCAAAATCTGGGTATACCATTCATGGTTATTAGCGGTGGAGAACCATTCATGTATAAAAGTGAAGGCAAAACCATTATGGATGTATTTGAAAAGTATAAAGATATCTATTTTATGGTCTACACTAATGGAACACTCATTACCGAGGAAGTGTCCGATAAACTCGCCGAATTGGGTAATGTCACTGTTGCTATTTCTGTTGAAGGATATAAGCCCGAAACCGAAGAAAGAAGAGGTGAAGGTACTCACTATAGAATACTCCAAGCATTTGATAATCTTAAAAAAGCAGGAGTACCTTTTGGTATATCTGTTACCGGTAGCAATAAGAATGCTGAGATACTGTTAAGCGACCAGTTTTATGACTATTATTTCGATGAGCTAGGAGCTACTTATATGTGGCAGTTCCAGATTATGCCTATTGGAAGAGTAGATACCGCATTTGACCTGGTAATCGACCCAGAGAAAAGGGTGGAACTGTATGAAAAATGGAAAGAAATAATGGAGGAGAAAAAGTATCCGGTAGCAGACTTCTGGAATAGTGGGATACTATCCGGTGGGTGTATAGCTTACGGAAGAAGAGGTGGTTACTTCTACATCGATTGGAATGGTAATGTGTTGCCATGTGTGTTTGTGCCTTATTACATAGATAATGTATATGAGCTGTATAAGAACGGTAAAACCATAGAGGATGCACTTATGTCAAACTTTATGAAGAGAGGCAGGAAATGGCAAATTGATTATGAGGAAAGCTATGGCAATGGTCTTATGCCCTGTTCGATACGAGACCATTACGAGAACTTCCGTAAGAACATACTAACCGATGATGTTAAACCTGAAGACTCGGATGCGGATACAGCCTTAAAGTCTGATGAGTATTATGAGAAAATGAAGCAATACGATGAACATCTTCAAAAACTAACCCAAAAGTTATGGGAAAAAGAATACATGGAGGACTTTAAAAAAGAAAACAAGGAAAAATACTTTTAGAATTATCTTCTGTTAAGGAAAAAGCACCCTTTTAGGCTGGGTGCTTTTTAATTGAGATTTATCTTTTATGGTTATTTGATATGGGTTTCTATGTTTTTAATTTGTTCTGAAAGGTCTTTAGCATTTTCATAATCTTCATAATAAATAGCGAGGAATTTCTTAGTATATAGATTGGTTAGATTGTCGATATCTTCTCCCGGTTGATATAGGAAATTGATGAAATTGTCTATGTCATATTTATCGAATTTGTTCTTAAGGTTTTTGATAATCTTTAGTACTTTGGTTGGATTGGAGTCGATATCCCCATCTATGTACTTCCCTTCCGCTACTGATATTCGTATTTTCTTGGATAGGTCTTCTAATAGGTATAGCTGTTCTTTTTCTGATAGACGGCTTGGATCGAAATCGAACTTCAACTTATATTTATCTGTATATTCTTCTATGATTTTGTTATATTTAACCGTCTCATGTTTAAGGAATTTCTTGAAATCTGACTCTTTTGGTGGAAATTTGAGCTTCCCTCCGTAAATTATATCGCAGTGGACATTAACCAGATGAGCCATGAAATCATCATGGTTTTTGAATGAGATGGGGGGGAAAGTTGCGGTGAATAGCTTGTCCTCCAAAGGAATAGCCGATATAACAAAGTTGGATGCTATGATTCTCGAACCGGGATTTAGATAGTTTTCACCCTCCACATCCCAGTATACGACGGCATTTCCTACCAAGTTTTCGCTATTTCCTCTTTCTAATTCCATTTCTTTTTTATCACCTCTTTTTCTTTATATATAAAATATATTTCAATTAGTTAATTTTTTCAATTGATGTATGTATATTTTTCGATAATCTTTTTATTCATCGACTAATAATAATATAGAAATTATTCTATAAAGCGAATAATCTTTAATAATAAACACCTATGATAATAAAAATTATGGAGAATTTTAAGGAGCTTATTTATTCAGAGCCGGCAACATTTATCTCTTTAAATAGTATAGAAGGGGAAAAGAAAGTGCTTCCCGCTGGTGGGCTTTGTTCAATATCATTAGCTAAGGCTTCTATATGGTTAAACAGGTCGAATAGGTTGCTGGAAATAGTAATCTGCTCTATGGGATGACTCAACTTACCATTCTCGATTTTATAACCGCTTGCCATTAAGGAAAAGTCACCCGATATAGGATTAGCCCCGGAATGAAGACCCGCTAGACTATTTATATACACCCCATCACCACACTGTTTGATTAGTTCTTCCTGGCTAATGTCGCCTTTTTCTATTACCAGGTTGGATGGGGATACTGTGATAGGTGATTTATACGAGTATTTAGTAGCATTCCCGGTAGACTTTACTCCGTCTTTGTGGGCGGTTTTCAGGTTATGCAGGAATGTCTTCAATACACCATTTTCAACCACTTCCTTCTTGTAGGTTGCTACTCCTTCAGCATCGAAGCTTTCTGAACTTATACTTTTCTTTATAAATGGATCATCATAAATAGTCAGCTTATCGTTAGCTATCTTTTGTCTGAGTTTCCCTTTCAATAGAGATTTGCCTTTTTGTACATTTTCAGCGGAGAAAATAGATGAGAAGGTCATCATAAAATCATTGACCGTCCTGTTTTCCATAACCATCCTATACTTGCCAGACTTAATGCTTTTTGCTCCCAGCATGGATATAGCCCGTTTATGGGTATCATTAACTACATAGTCTATATCGAGGTCTTTCTTTTCCTTGGCTATCAAAAAGCTCATCCCGGTTTTAGGTGCTTGCTGGGGATTGTCTTTATCTTGGGTTACAGCCATAGCCATAATGTAAGCCAGGTCTACTTTATAACCTTTTTCCAGACCCTTTGTATTGAATATGGAAACTTCTGATTCTGCTTCTCCATAAGTACAATAATTGGTTTGTATAACCTTATCCTTTGCTCTTAGATTTTTTTCGATATCCAGGGCGATTTGAAGCTTATCATCGATAGGCATGTTTTCAAAGTCGCCTTTATATCCGTCTAATTCCTTATAATCACCGCTTCCGTCGTGTATGAACTCTTTATCCTTGGAGTCTATAGACTTTGCGTTTTCCATAGCTTCTTCCACCAACATCTTGATTGAGCTTTCATCGATGATTTCAGCATAGGAGTAACCCATCTTATCATTGTATAAGCCCCGGAAGGATACACCGATGGTTTCTGAGGAGGAGAAATCGTCAATCTGCTGGTCAAATGATTTAACATTAAATTGCTTACCTCTGGATACATATATCTCACAATCCTTAAAACCCTTTTCCTTAGCGTATTCAAATATATTATCTCTACTTTCCTTAATGTTCATTGTTCTCTCTACCTCCTACCAATATTTCAGATACTCTTAAAGTTGGTTGCCCGACATTGACCGGGACGCTTCCGCTAACCGACCCGCACATACCCTGACCATGTTTGAGGTCGTTTCCAACCATGTCTATCTTATTTAAGATTTCGGAACCTCTACCAATAAGGGTTGCTCCTCTTACCGGTTTATCTATCTTACCTTTTTTGATAAGATATCCTTCGTTGACTGCGAAGTTAAACTCACCGGTGGCTGGGTCTACGCTACCACCGCCCATACTCTTTGCGTATAGTCCGTATTCGGTTTCTGATATGATTTGTTCCGGTATATACGGACCATTTCCGATGTATGTATTAGTCATTCTTGATGTAGGAGCGACTTCGTAGGATTGTCTTCTTGAGTTCCCGGTGACACGCATGTTCATCCTTCTCCCCCCTAACTTATCTACCATAAACCCTTTCAAGACACCTTTCTCTATTAGAGCGTTCTTCTGCATAGGTGTCCCTTCATCATCAACCGTGTCCGAACCCCACTCACCGGTTAGGGTTCCATCATCATAAGCGTTAACCGCTTCCGATGCTATCTGTTGACCGAGTTTATCAGCGAATACTGATATACCTTTTGCTACGGAGGTGGCTTCCAGTTGGTGACCGCAGGCTTCATGGAAGATGACACCACCGAAACCGTTAGAGATGATAACCGGCATCTTCCCGGCTGGAGCATACTCTGCTTGAGACATAGTCTTAGCTATCCTAGAAGCCTCTCTGGCGTACCAAGTGGGATCGTTTCGTTCCCAGTAATCAAAACCAGCACTAGCTCCGGGACCGAAGAAACCGGTCTGCTTCTTTTCTCCAGCTATGCTGGTTATAGCGAGCCTGGTTCTTATCCTTCTATCCTCCGCAAAGACTCCGGTGGAGTTTGCTATTAACACATTCTGGTCCCATTCCAGGTATGAAACGGATACATCGCTGATTAACGAGTCATAGTTCTTCGCCGCATCATAAGTCATCTTCATAAGGTCTAACTTTCGTTTTCTTTCCACATCCCTTGGATAAAGATTTATGTAATGCCTGTTTTTGACATTCCTGTTTTCGAAGTTAATGGAAATAGGATCATTATGTTTAGGATTCTTCAAGGCTTTTGCTGCTGCTATAGCGGTCTTAAATAGAGTGTCCCTTCTGGTATCGTTGGTATAAGCATATACCGCATTAGTACCTAAAAACACCCTGATACCTACACCATAAGTCCTTCCTGATACTGCTTTATCTATGTCGTTATTGTTTAATGTAATGCTGGTGGAGAACTTATCCTCAAGGTATATTTCGGAGAAGTCTGCACCATTTTGAAGTGCTATAGATAGCACCTCTCCTATTAAGTTTTTGTCAAGCATTTTTTTTTCCTTTTTCTATTATATTTTTATTCTATTAAATTTCATTTATAATAAATTATATTGATTATAATAAAGTTAATATGAATTAACTTTAAAATTAATCATAGAGACTTGTGAATA
>CAYUUC010000035.1:2326-19638 GCA_964447635.1 uncultured Spirochaetia bacterium | reverse complement strand
TGAGAAATAATAGATATGTGATATTCTATATAATATTTTAACAAAAATATCTTAACTTATGTATTGTAAAAAAAATCATTACATAGTAAATTAATATATAATGATTTTTATATTAAAACCCATTGAAGGAGAATCTTTATGAACCTTAATAAGAATTGGTTTATTAAAGCTATAATTATTTTTATAATGGCTTTTTTATTAATGATTACGGTTTTTTCATGTAAAAAACCAGATAAAATACCAGAAGTAGAACCTCCTACTTTGTTAACTCCAGAGGATGGAACTAGAATAGATTCAACAGAGCCAATATCCTTTTCTTGGACTGGCGTGGATGCTGCTGAATCCTATTTTATCACACTTAATATACAAGGAGTTACTGAACCTACAATAATCGATATAGAACCAGTGGGAGATGAACCACCTACTTCTTATTCTCCTACTCATACTGAGATTGGTCTTGAAATTGGAGACATTGTTACATGGTCGGTTACTGCGGTGGGACTAATTAATCAAGCAAAATCTGAGGAATGGAGCTTTGATATTCGTGACGCTGTACCACCTGAACTTTCACCTTTAACTATCACTACAGCAAACCTGGACCAGGATGATAGCGGTAACCCTATGTTTACACATACCGATACTATAGAATTCACTTTCAATATAACAGAAAATGTTACCGAAGATTTAAGTAGCAATTATACAGCACAAGTCCTAGAACCTGGCGGTACAAACTCACTGGTGCCGGTTACTGTTACTATAAATCAAATAACCACTAAAGATAATCCCATTTCTAAAAAGGATGAAAATACCCTCGCAGAAAGAAACCAAAATGATGATGGGACCAGAAGACAGGATAATCCTACTCATACTGCTATTGGACAATTTGAAATCGATCCTGTAGCTTTTAGTGATCTAAACGCTATTTATACAATTAGAGTAACCGTTTCCGATGATGAAGGAAATGTTTCCCAACCTCAAACCACCGTTTTTAGAATTGATTTCAGACCTCCTGAGATTACAGAGATTTCTGCTACCGCTGATGCTGGGGCAGGTCCTATCCCTGAACAAGATGGTGTGCTGATTGCTATTAAGGGAGCAGAAGTCAATTTCAGTACCAATGTAACTGATAATATAGCTTTAGCTGATAACGGTGTGGTAGCTGGAGTTTATGATGGTGATAATAATTTAACAAATGATGGTGTCAATATTACTTCTTTCATATTTAGCTTGGGTACAGGTTCAACATACAATGGAAGCTTCACGATAATGGCAACAGCTCCATTAGTTGTAGGAAAGAGTTATCAAATCAGAGTAACGGCTACAGATAAGGCTGGTAACGAAATATCAGCTAATAAACCTTTCAAACTCGATTCTATTCCGCCTCAGATAACCAATATACAAATTACATCTCCTACTACACAAGTGGATGAGGTACCTATATTCAAGAATACCGATAATATTGCTTTTACATGCAATATAAGTGAAAATATACCTGGTGGATCAGTTGCTGCATTCGACTTTGACATTCTTGCCGCTAATGGTTCATCACAATCCGGTTCCATAAGTGGTATTTCATTTACCAACACTGGTGGTGATAATTACTCAGGCGGTTTTACTGCTGACAGTCTAAATGATGAGATACATACCTTACAAATAAGCGCTGAAGATGATCAGGGCAATGCTGGAACTGCTGGTATAGTCTTTAAGATGGACTCAGTAGCTCCTACATCTGTCTATGCTACCACGTATGAAAACGACGACAATGTATATGATACTTTCACTTCAATTAGATTTATTGATGATACATTTATCCTAAATGGTGTAGCCCAAGATAATGTTAAAGTTGCTAATGTATATGCCATTATAGAAAAAGATGGCAATAATAATCCTGATGGACAAACCGGCGACCCAACTGCTATTCCTGATGGAAACTGGACTACCCCTGATGGAAATGGAGACATATTTAAACGATTTGTATCTTCAGGAGAAGAACAATGGTCTGCTGGTATCGATATATCAGACCAGGGCGATGGCAACTACTATGTGTGGCTTGTTGTAGCAGACGCAGTTGGCAACTATTTCTATAATCCTCAAGCTGTTCCATTCAATGCTGGCGGTACATATCCCAGTATGGTTACAGTTGATACTAATGCTCCACAGTTCACAGTCTATACCGGAACTACCATCGATAAATATGCTGATTATAATACAATCGATACAGCATGGACAATTGCCGATATCTTACTACCAGAAGATGATAGACAATATGAACCATATGGTGGAGTTATTGATGTAGATACGAATTATAATCCTGATGATGATTATATTAAATATGTAGACTGGAACGAAGGTAATTCAGCTTATGAACCGGATTATGATGGTGAGACTAATATCCTATCATTAGTAGACCTTGATATATGTGAACAAGGGATAGGTAATAAGATGATTACAGTTGAAATCGGTGTTGATAGCGTCTTTGAACAACCTTTCGTTATATATACCGATGGTACAGATTGTGACTTCAGTTTGGATGAGTACAATGCAGATGTTGGTTACAAGAATGATACGGTAAAAGGTGTAACCGGAGCGACAGGTAGATATTCTACCGATGATTCTGGTACATCGATGGATGGGACTGATTTGGGAACATACAGATTTAACCTATTAGACTTCCCTAAAGGTACTGGAAACATGATTAATGATGGACAGCATGTTGTCACTTTCCGATTGACAGATGAAGCTGGAAACACCGAAGAGAAGCAAAAATTTGTCCATACTAAGATTATGAATAGACCATATCTACATTATCCTGGTCTTGTTCACACTACTAATGCAAACCAGATGTTCTACTGGTATCATCCATTAGACCTGACCACAAACCCTGATACACAGAATACCAGGGATAGACTAGCATTTGCTGATTATGTTACATCATATACTTTGGACATCTCCATAAACGAACCTATCGAAGGAGACCCATCAGCATTTGAATCAAATCTGGTTAGTAAGACATTATTATACGATTCAACCAACCATACCAATCCTGACCCATACAACTTCGTGATAGATGATTGGGAAAGAGACCCTGATGGTATACCGGATAATGGTGATGAATACTACGAATATGAGATTGAAAGTGATAATCTGGACTTAGTTAATGATGATGAGTTAGGAACAGGGCAGTATTACTGGAGAGTCAGAGGTGTTATTAAGGATAGTGAGGGTAATGTCATTTATGAAATAGGGTCTGACAACTTACCATTCGCACTAGACCCAACTTACAACAATGATAGCTATAACTTCCATGAACTCGCTAATAGCAATATACATGAGATTAGAGTTGGTAATCTTTACCCACCAATCATTACCGCACCGGATTACGGTGAATACTTCGCACAAAGCGAGACCTTAACTATAACATGGGATCCACCAAATGGTGGTGATGTTACTGACCCGGCTGAGATTGATGGTTATAGAATGCAGATGAGAGCAATATCTCCTCAAGGTCCGGATGGTGGTTGGGTAGACATAATAGGATACTATGATGATGGCTCTGATACTCATTATGGAGATAATGTATATGAGCATACTGTAGACTTCTCAGCTTCTCCTATTAATAGTAATTACGGTATATACCAATTTAGATTAAGAATGATAGACTATGAACAGATACCACCACATCCTACAGTATCCGGCTGGAACTATCATTTATTCGTATTTACTCCAGAAAGTGTGAATTTCAGCAGTCATATGCCGTCATCTGTAGATGCTGGATTACCATTCCAGGTTAGCGATATGACCCATACTAATACGAATAGAGTAGCTATAGCCAGCGAAGAAGGAAATCGAATATGGATACTCGGTGCTGATGGTAAGGTTGAAACAAGTGTTGAACTTAAACTTAATAATGCTTCGGAAGACTTAATAACCCCAAAAATGATTACATCAGCTACCGAAACCATAACCGAGATTGATCCAGAAACAATGTTACCAGTAGAAAGACAGGTGGAAGTATTCTATATCTTAGGCAATACTCCTTTTGGCTATCAAATTCACAAATTGGACCACAACTACAATATTGATTATGATTATGATAGCGATACAGGTTTCCGAATAACCGGTTTTGGCAATGTAGTAAGTAATACAAGTTTATTCGATGGTGATATAATTGGAATGGATTACTATCAGGAAAACTTGTATGTTTATTATTATAATACAGGAAATGGCGAAGAAAGGATAATCCAGGTTAATCCAGTATTAAATGATTATGTTGAGCATGCTAATCTTGAAAACCTTAATGATTTTGACAGTAATCCCGCTATTGGAGTCCCTACATTCTTTGAAATGGATTCTGACGGTTACTTCCTAATTGTAGATGAAGACCTTATAGTGACTAAACTCTTAACAGATGCTGCATATTATGATGAATATGACTTGGATGAGATTTTCACCGGAACAACTGGAGGAGATCCTTTATTCAGTGAGTTAAACGATGTAATTGACTTTACTGTATATGGTAAAGAAATGAATATGGCTCTTGATGTAACAGAGAATACAGGAACGGATACCACACCTCCAGCTGTTGACACTTTAGTGGTTAATTCAGATATTTTAACCATAACATATAACGAGGACCTCAATTCAAGTTCAATTCCTGCTGTAGAAGACTACCAACTCATTGTGGATGCGGTAGAGGCTAATCTCACTAATGTAAGTATCGATGGAACAGATGTTACATTAACATTAGAATCCGCATTAGTCGGCGGTGAAACGGTTAAGCTGAGTTATACTGCTGGAACAAATCCGATACAAGACCTTTATGGAAATAATGCTCAAAACTTCACCGGATTGGATGTAACAAACGATACTGGTACAACAAGGAAGCTCAAAGAACCTGATAAAGGTAAAGCTACCGGTGTTGTTAAGACCTTTATACTCAATTCAATCGCTGCTGTTCAAGAACCTACATCTGGATATGATTTAAGTGGAGATGGATATGATATAGATAAGATAAGTGTAAGAGGTAATGACATCGTTATGATGGCTAAAGAGACTACCACAGGTGCTGAGAAAATATATAAAGTAAGGAAGAACTTTGAGGATATAGACTTAAGCTGGGCTTATAATGGATATGTTATAGGCGGTGGAAATTGGTCAGAAGATGTAATATCCTTACCAGGGAGAATCTCAGTAGCCGATGATGATTCAGATGATGGAATGGAAATAGAAGACCCGGCTAATTCCAAT
The DNA here is from genome assembly GCA_964447635.1 of uncultured Spirochaetia bacterium. Lineage (GTDB taxonomy): Bacteria > Spirochaetota > UBA6919 > CAYUUC01 > CAYUUC01 > CAYUUC01. Next base: position 14,391 of record CAYUUC010000035.1, on the reverse strand, counting down.
ATCTACCTATTGGATAGAGCAACTCAGCAAATACTTAAGGTAAACGGTATAGCTGGTAATCTCAGGTCTGAGCAGTATAAAGACTTATCAGGCATCGCTGTAAGTCCAAGGGTAGGAACCAGTCGAGGAATCTATATCTCAGATTCATTCGATAATGTTATATATCAATTAACATCTGAATTCAACCCTGTTACCGGAGGTTCGTTCGATGATAATGGTATAATCGATTCTGATGTTTATAATAACTATCTTGCAATAGATGATGATGACGACCCGTTAACTCCACCTATTATAGAGATAGAAGAGATACCTCTTGATCAACCAATGGGTATGCACCTTGAAGTTAGGGGTAATAATGAATACCTCTATATAGCGGATAACGGAAATGAAAGGATAGTATCCTTGATGATATCTGACAATGGTCAGAATGTAACCAAGGTCTATAATGATGCTACAGGAATGGGTCATCCGATTGATGTAGCAGTATTTGATAGATATAGCGTTATGTATATACTAACAGAAGATAGTCAAGTATACTTATACAGAAGACAAGGTACATATTGGGTTCAGAGAAGAAACTGGAGTATTGTTCCATCTGGAGCTACTTCTATCGATGCTGACCAGAATGGCTCTGTTTATGTAACCACCCCTCATGGAGTATATAAGTGGGGATTTGATGAATGGCCATACTGGATTGATGGAGATGATAGCCAGAAACCTATACCAGGACCTAATGGACTATTATTCGGTAATATAGTAGAAGGTGATGATGACCTATCATTTAACACTCCATGGGGTGTAGCTGTCGGTCTTACCAATTGGACACAAGATTATAGCGGTGGAGATGGTAAGAACTATGGTGGACTATTGCTTTATGTAGCAGATTCAATTAATCGTAGGATTAAGGTAATAAATGATGGTCCTTTACCTAGATGGTAATCATTATACTTTCTAGTATAAAATTTAATGATTAGTTTTGTATCCAATATTTAAATAAAAGAGAGGAATGGTTATTAATGCTATTCCTCTCTTTTTTATTTGGGTTTTAATTTAATTTTATCTAAATATTTTTTTTCTTTTTAAGAAAATTATTTATAAGACTTGAATTATTCTTAATGTTTTATAATTATACTAATGTAAGGAAAGCTATAACAGTCTTAGAGAGTTTATTTAGTAAGTTGAGGTAATGAAATGATTTGTATAAAAAAAGAAATGCATATAAAAAAGTACTGGGTATTAATTGTTATAATTCTTTCATTTGTTTTACTAATGCCTATAACATCATTATCACAAGAAATCATTGATATTGATTATAAGATACAGACTAACATCCCGCTTAAAGTTAGCGAAATCAGCGAAATTCGCTCCTTAGACATGGTTTGGATAAATGATGAAAAACTTGTCTTTAGAGAAGATAGACAGGTAACCATGTATACCAATCCGGATAATCCTGAAATAAGTAAAGATGTAAGAATGACCAATTTCCTATGGGATTTTGGTGAAGGTAAATACTCTAATATAACACACATTGAAGAATTAGATATTATCGTACTGGTCGAAGAAACACCAGACCCATCTCTTCAGGTTTTTAACTTGGAGGGGGTTTATGTTAAGACTATTCTTGGATTCATTACTGGAGAAGACTATAAAGCCGAATATATCCAATCAGCAGGAAAAATATTGATTTTAGCTAATAAAAGGCTTTTTTTATATGATTATGGTAGGGAAGAAACAATAGATTTAGCAGAAGATGTATATGATTTTAAATATTATCCTCAATCTAATGAAATTTTCGCCCTGATTAATAATGATGACACTAACCCTAATGACAAAAGAAGGGAATTTGACCTAAGTATAATTGACCCCAAAAAAAATGATGTGAAGTTTTCTGAAAGTAACATTACCGATTTTAAATATTATCCTGATTCTGATAAATTAATGATTGCAAAAAGCGAGTCCTTTAATTCAGCAAAGATTATCGAGATAAATTATCCAAAAAACCAGAATAATCGAAAAGAATTCAAAACCCTAGTAGCATATAAGGATTTCCTTAATAATGAAGTTGTTGATAGAATAACCGGTAGACTAAAGAATAAAATGTATTTGGATTATATCCCTGATATGGGTTATTATATCTGGGCTGAAACAGAACAAAGCTCTAATGACACTAATATTGATAATAAGAAGACCATATACCTATCGGATAATCCATTTGAACAAACAAATAAAGAATATATGATTGAAGAAATACAAGGGTATAATTTCAACCATATTAAGAATGATTTAGCTTTGTTTTCATCAAATGGTACAAATACCCAAATAGAATTAGTACAAATCAATAAAGATAATATAAGCGATGCTTTTTCTAATGAGAATAGGATTTTAATTACTGATAAATCCATCAATACCAGGAATTTCTTTAAATGGAATTACCATACCAATATTATGTTCTTTATTGAATCAAGAAACCAAGGTATTTATATTATAGCATATAGTATAGATGAAGGAAATGAGCTTTTTTCCAAAGGTCCTGTATCTGATATTGATAATATATACATTGAAATTGTAGATAACGAAGTAATTGCTATATCATATATAAATGAAAGTTATGTAGGAATTAGCGAGTTATATCATATCCCTTTGGATAAAAATACAAAACTCCTTGAAAATACTTATTATTCAATACCATCAAGCACATATGGAACTGTAGCTACCATAAGAAAGATAGATGAATCGAAGGATGAGACGGGCACACTAGCATTGAGTTTTTATGAATCAATCCTAACATATGAAAAAATTGACCGTGAACCATCAATAATTGGTGCATTCGGTATTGGAGCAAAAGTTGGTGGAGCTTTTAATACCAGTATTGGCGGATATAACTTCCCTGATTTTGGGATAGGTATAAGCATTTTTGGTAATATGGAGTTATTTGATAGATGGTTAATCGAAGTAGGATTTGGTTTTGAGAATCGTAATCTGACTTATAGTGGGGATAGAAGTGATTGGCTATTACAGAATGTTCAAGTGGTTACCAATTTACTTTCTATTTCTCTATTGGCTAAGTATAAATTATCTTCTCTTTATTACTTGCCATTCGGAATTAGGGGAAATTACACAGCCTATGCAATTGGACAGACTGAAGACAGTTCTGGACAAGTCTTCCCATTTGAATTTGAAGAATATGTCAACAAATTTACTTTTGATGTGATGGGTGGAGCTGGTATCAACTTTATCATAAATGAGAGAACCGATGTATTTACAGAATTGATGCTGGTCTTCAATGTATACCCACCTTTAATCAAACCAAGTATCGTTACCGGTCCTGGGATAGAAGAAGGAGACCAAAGCAATGCCTTTTATCTAGGGGTATTATTGAATATAGGTATCACAGCTTATAAGTTCGGTATAGTAGAAGAGGAAGAGCAGGAGATTGACATAGGTCCTATCAATATTGGATTTAAGGTAGGTGTCGGAAGTAGTGCTGTTCCTGGTATAATTGGGAACACACTTAATTTTAGCTATGAACCGGCTATTTTTGCTGATATTGCTTTGATTGATGATTGGTTCTTAGAAATGGATTTAAGCTTCTATGGTAGGAGATTGAGTTTCTCATCGGATATTAATACTGGATTGACCAATGATATTACTGTAGTTACCAATATGATGTCGGTTAATTTACTGTTGAAATATGAACTCTTAGCTTTTCATTTCCCATTCGGATTGAAGATAAATTATGTCTTAAATAGTTTATTCTATGTTGATAATACGCCTTATGATTTTTCCAATAATGTAAATGATTTAACATATGACTTGGTTGCAGGTGGTGGAGCGAGTATTCTCCTATTCGGTGATGTGGAATTAATAACAGAATTATTATTAATATTAAATCTGACACCAACATTCCTAAAAGAAAGCTTCATTACAGGAGAAACTGTAGAAGAGCAAAAGATGGGAAGGTTCTTTGGCTTACAGATAAATATAGGAGCGAATATCCTGCAAATCGGAAAGGATGAGCAGCAGGAGACCGTTGAATTAGACCTAGGTAAGTTTAGCTTTGGTGGTAAGATTAGTGGAAGTATTGATACTTTATTTGTGTATTCAGCTCTTGTTAATCTGGGATTTGAATTCTCCGTTTATGGTGGATTGAATATTACCGATAATTGGTATGCTGATTTGAACTTGCTTTATGGTAGAAGGAATATAGATATAGATGAAGAGAGAGCAAATTTGACTAATAGTAAAAATGTTATCGTGTCTGATATTTTGGGTATTCAATTGGGCGGTAGGTATGTCTTTGGTCTAGGTAATGTCCCTTTAACTAATGAAAATTCTATGGGAATTTTCATTCCTTTTGGATTAAGGAGTAATATACATTTAAGAAGTGTTATTTATACCGATACTTCAGAACCATATGATTTTAACGATAATGTAAACAATATGTCCATAGATATATTAACCGGTATTGGATATATATATTATCTGGATGAGACTAAGGACATATTTGCTGAACTGATTGTTATCGCTAATGTAGCACCTGAGTTTTATGATGCGAGTATCTTTACCATAAACCGAGATGGAGAACAGATACCGGGTCGTTTCTTAGGTTTTCAGCTTAACTTAGGTTTTACATTTTGGAAGTTCTAATTTTTTTAGTAGTTTTAATTAAACATGGGTTCTTATTTAAAAAATAATCTTAATAAGAATCTAAATAGCTTTGGAGGAAATTAAATGAAGTTAAAAAATTTACTATTGTTATTAATGATAACATTAATCTCCATTTTATTTATTTTTAGTTGTACCGGTGGAGAGGAAGTAACAAATAATGATAATGAAAATAATAATGAAAATGATGATGAAGATGTTAGACCTGACCCTAATGAAGGTCCAATATTCTCATATAATCCAAAAGATGCGGAAAAATATCTCTCTGATGATTCTATAAAAAGGGATATTGTATTAGGAGATGACCCGATTACCGACCCAATGTTGCTTGGAACTGATGATGAAGGCAACTTCGTTATGTATTCACCAGTTCATAAAGAGATTGTAAGATATCCGTCAGATGCTTCATTAGGTGTTGCTATAATAGAAGATGATATGATAAAGACATCCCAAGGGGAGATTATATCAGGGCATATCAGTGGAGTTAATCTGGTTCTATTACAGGAAACCGGAGAAAATGAATATACCTTTAGATATTTTGATAAATCAGGTAATGATTATCCGGAGAAGGATTTTACGATATCTGATATTTCAAGTATCTTAACTGAACAGGGTTTTGATATAGATGAAAAATATACTTTTATTGCTCAAAGTGTTTTTATCATGGAGAATGGTAGTACAGCATTAACAATAAATGAAACCAGTACTGATAATAATCATATTACAGTAGATAGACCACAATTCATCATTTTTGATGAGAATAAAGAAGTCGAGAATGTTATAACAGTTATACCGCCTAATTGGACAGGTTATGGACCTGATTATTGGAAAGAATCCCGAGTACCGGTTTTCCATATGGATACTGCTATTTATCAAAACTCCGCTTATATACTGTGGGGTAGCGGTTATTCTTTGAATTCCACACTGGGATATATCTATCAGAAAGTATCATTAAGAGCAAGTGGTGCTGGAACATACGCTACTAGAGTACTAAAACCAGGTCAGGATAAAGAAAACCGTATTACTGATGAACTACCAGATGACAATAATTACGCTTCAAGAGGTATTTGGGTAGATGATGGAACTGTATTTATAAGACTGGTTATTGAAGATGGTACTAATATAATCGATGTTTATAATTCAAGAGATGATTACAGACAAAAATTTGTATTAAAGAATATCAGTGGTTTAGGCAAAACCAGTCTTATAGGACCTAACAACTTTGTAGTTGATGATAATCTTGTATATTGGGCATCTGATGAAGGTCTTAGACTAATAGACCTGGAAACTGCGGTTGAAGATGAACCACAAGGATAATCCAATTCTTTAATTCTGATTAAATAAGATAATCTCAACTATTGATTAATACATAGAGACCTTTGTATCTTATAATTTGAACAGCATCTTTTCCGGGGCTGTTCAATCTATTAATTATATAGAAAGAATATCCCATCAAGACTTTGTTTATTTAACCAATCTTCCTTATTAGATAAATTTTTATCTTCTAGCCAACCGACCTGTGGTGACTCTTATTCAATATTTTATTAGTTTTCCTATGATAGATTAGCTTTTAATCAGAGCATATTTTCAATTAAAAGGGGAATTATAATGAGTACAAATAAAAGATTGGCTATATTAGTAGGGGGTGGACCAGCACCCGGTATTAATAGTGTAATTAGTGCTGCAACCATTACCGCTTCTTTAGAAGGTAGGGAAGTGATAGGTATAATGGATGGTTATAAATGGATAATGAGAGGGGATATCTCAAAGATAAAGTTTTTAACCATAGATGAAGTAAGTCGGATACACTTCAGGGGTGGTTCTTACATAGGTACAGCCAGAGATAATCCTACTACAGATGAAAAGTTTCTCGAGACGACGATTAACTCCCTTCTAAGATTAAATGTAGATAAGCTAATAACCATAGGTGGGGATGATACAGCTTATTCCGCATTGAGACTAGCACAGCAATCCAGCGGAAGGGTTCATGTGGTTCACGTTCCCAAAACAATCGATAATGACCTAAACCTACCTTATGGAATACCTACTTTCGGCTTTCAAACAGCTCGACATGTTGGGGTAAAACTGGTGGAAAACCTTATGGTAGACTCCACAACAACATCAAGATGGTACTTCGTTATCAGTATGGGTAGGACAGCTGGGCATCTGACATTAGGTGTAGGGAAGGCTACCGGTGCTACTCTTACTATCATTCCAGAACAGTTCAAGGAAGAGAAGATACCTTTGATGAAAATCGTTGACATATTGGTGGGTTCTATTGTCAAGAGGATAAGCTATGATAAGCCGTTCGGGGTTGCTGTGATTGCTGAAGGTATCGTTAGTAAGATTAAAGAGGAAGACTTCGAAAATCTGGAGGAAGTAGAAAAAGACGAACACGGGCATATAAGGATAGCGGAGATTAACATCGGAGGTATATTAAAGGAACAGGTTAAGAAACAGCTTAAACGGTATGGCATTAAGATGACCATTGTTAATAAGAATCTTGGCTACGAATTAAGATGTAATGACCCAATCCCATATGATATGGAATATACAAGAGATTTGGGATATTGTGCCGCCAGGTATGTCCTGGATGGTGGTAGTTCTGTTTTGATATCGATACAAAATGCCAAATTTATACCGATACCCTTAATATCATTAATCAACCCGAAAACCAAGCGAATGAAAGTTAGACTGGTGGATACAGAATCGGAAAGCTTCAAAATAGCTAAGAAGTTCATGGTTACGCTTAATAAGGAAGACTTTGAGGATGCTCATGAATTGGCTAAATATGCAGCAACTTGTGGAATATCCATAGAGGAATTCAGGAAAAGATTTGAATATACTATAGAGAAAGGAGAAAAAATATGGGAGATGGACGACCTGGACAAAAGAAGCGATGATCATGTTAAGAGATGGGGAACTAATAGACCTGAAGCTACAAAAGAAGAAGAAACACCTGAATCCAAAAAAGATACCGAAGAAAAAGAGAAAAAGAAATCTCAATCTGATATAAAAAAAGCATTCCAGGAATCCCCAAAAGATAAGGATAGTAAAGGTAAAGATAAGAAAAAATCTTAAACTGATACAGCTAATGTTGAATCCTCAAAAACTTTATTAATTCTTACTTCTGTAAATTCACCTTTCCGGATATTATTTTTATTATCTATTGGAACTATAACTTTAATGTAATTCTCAGTGAAACCTTTACCATAGCTATCTTTAGTTATGGTTTCAACTAATACTTTGCTTCTTTTTCCTATCTGGCTTAATCTGAAGTTCATGTTTTGCTTATTAGAAAGGGTTCTTATCATCTTGGAGCGGTGGTTTTTGACTTTTTCATCAACCTGACCCCGCATCTCTGATGCTGGTGTACCGCTTCTTTTCGAATATTTAAATGTATGCACATGGCTAAAACCACATTCCTTAATCACATTATAAGTTTTATCAAAATCAGTCTCAGATTCACCAGGAAAACCAATAATTATATCTGTGGTGATATTTAAATTTGGATAATATTTATTTATCTGTTTTATTAGGTTAATATAATAATCTGTATTATATCTTCTGCCCATTGCTTGAAGTATCCTGTCACTACCACTTTGCAGAGGTATATGAAGATGTTGTCCCATTTTCTGGTGTGATAATACATCAAGCAGTTCATCAGTTATCTTATCCGGTTCCACTGAAGACAATCTAATCCTGAAGTCTCCATCAATCTTGTATAACTCTTTTAGTAAACCGGACAAAGTCCTGCTTCGGTCCTTATAGTATATGATATTGATTCCGGTTAATATGAACTCCCTATAACCATTTTCATAAAGGGTTTTAATATCATTAATAATTTCTTTACTTGGTTTACTAATAGGTTTTCCCCTGGCATAGGGTATCTTACAATAGGTACACTTAACATCGCAACCATCCTGTATCTTGACAAAGCTTCTAGTATGTGTCCCTTTGGTTGCACTTGTATAATCAAAGCTTGTTTCCGGGTATGAATCTATATCCGGTTTTGCTGAGTTTTGTTTAGACCCTTCATTAAGCATTCTATCGATTATATGGTAAACATTAGACTTTCTTTTGTTACCGATAATATAGTCTACGCCTTTAATTCTGGTAATGTCTTTTCTGTTGGTATCAGCATAACAACCGGTTACAATCAAGATTGCTTCTGGATTGGTCTTGTGTGCCTTTCTTATCATGTTTCTGCTTTTAGCATCGCTTTTATTTGTTACTGTGCATGTATTGATTATGTAAACATCCGCATATTCATTTATTGATACGATATCATATCCAGCATTCCTAAAATCAGTAGCTATGCTATCGCTTTCGAATTGGTTTAACCTGCATCCTAATGTTCCGATTGCTATTTTCTTTTTATTATTATACATGTTCATATAGAAACAAACACCCTTTATCGGCTTTGGTCATATTTTTTAATGAGGTCATTTTCATAATTCCCGATAACGATAATTCGTGGTATATTCTGTTCTAAGTTGATAACCCGATTTTCCAGTTCAGGATTTATAACCATTAAATTCTCACCATCATCACCATCATATTCATAACCTACCGGGGTAATCCTATTATTTAGTAATACTTTACAGATATTATTATAATGTATTTTTTGTTTTTCTATTAGATTTTGAATTTTTTCATCATTGGTTATAAATTTTTCAGATAAAATGATAACGGAATTCATATCATCATTGGTTAAAATAGCCCTAAAAATCTTTTGTGAGTAATGGTTGGTTATGTGCTGTACCAGTAAGTAATTCAGTGTTTTTTCGCTATAGACTATGTTAAAGCGGTCAACCTTCATCTTTTTACCCATAGCAAAGGATTTAACTTTTGGGTTAACCTTTTCCAGTATCTCATCCAGTTTATTCCCTACCTTAACATCACTAACCTGGGCGAAGATTCTTAATTGGTTATAATGTTCGAATTGCCTTCTATACCGGTAATCTTTCATTATACCTAGAAGGGTAAGTAATAAGAGGAAAACATCTGCATCAGGATTCATCACTTTTCTTTCATCAGGAAGGACAATCAATGTTTCCATTATACTAAGATTACCCCTCTTGGGATTAAAGAGGTCGGTTTGTGAATAGTAGTCTCCAATAATGAACCTAATCGAATCGATGATTTCTGATATAGTAGATTCTTCATAGTATATAAGCAATAATTCTCGTATATTCTTCTTCATCAAATCTAAATCATCATGAGTGTAATCATATCCAGAATGGAGGTAAATTGTAACACCCCCTTTCATACGGACATATGAAGAGAGTTGTTGTATGATTGAAGGAACAGAATTGTTCCAGCCGAAAATCAGGATATCACCTATAGAACCTTTTTCTATTAACTTATAATCCAATTTTGTCGATTTTCTTTGGGCGGGTTGCTGATTTTGATTAATAGAAAGAAGTTTTTTGTAATCGATTTCTTGAACTGATTTATTTAATGATACTCCATTCCCGGCTAAACAAACAAAACCTTCTATATCTCTTGGATAAAATCCATCAGTCATAATTAATTCTTTCTTTTCTTTTTTGTAATATTGCATTGGATTTACAATAAACTTTCTATCTCTTATATCATCAATCGGTTTTTCATTTAGACTTTCCTCTGTCTCTTGTGTTATAATACCAACAAAAGTACATTCCTTATCCAATAAGTTCATATAAAGTGAATGATATGTTATAAAGTTATCTTTATTAGCATAAAACTTGGTTTTTCGAATATCCTGATAGTAAAACTCAGAGCCTGAAGCAGTCATGACTTCTTGATAGAAATCTTTCAAATCCGATTTGAGAATGTTTTGGCAAAGAAAGAAACCCATGAATGAGTCTTTAACAATAACTGTATCTGAACCAACTTCACGAGCGGGAATCCTGTTTTTCTCATCATTAATCAATGATACAACATATAAATCCGGATTCTCTATTTCTTTTACGGTGAGTATTTTCTTGATGATATCCGAATCACCATCATCATGTCCTGATGAACTACCAAAGACCATACACATGCTTGCTTTGTCTATTCCCACTTTCAAAAGGGCATCCGATGTATTATCCTTATAGTAGCGGGAAACTATATCTTTAAACTCAAGTTCGATTGTGTCTTCCATATGTTTATCATATCCTTGCAATAAAACAAGTTTATTAAGCATAAGATTATCTTCCATGACATTAAGTATTTCCCTAAGCATGGTTTCGGCACCAACCGTCCAACCGAAGATAATTATATGGTTACGGTAATTCAATTTCTTATACTTGGTTATCTCTATAAGGTTTTCTACAACTTGTGTTCCTATACCAATAAAGAATGATAGTAACAATAATCCGATTATCGTTAATACAAGTGAAAAAAAGGTCTTAATTGCTCCGGTGCTGTCGAATTCCGTGTCTTGGTCTTCTTGTTGGACTTCTTCTATTTCAATTTCTTTGATTATCTCTCCAGTCTCTTCATTGGTCATAGTTTCATAATCTACCATTTCTCCTGGATCGAATAATGTTTTAAAACTCCACCAGGTATATTCAAATACATCTTGTTCTTCAGCTACATAGAAAACCAACCCAACTATGAATGAAATTGCGAACAGGAGGATGAATACTATAAAAAACTGTCTCCTTATGCTCCTTCGATTGATGATTTGACCTAATTCTTTAAAGAAAGAGCTGAAGTATCTGGATAGTTTTATAAGCCTTAGTAGCCTTAAGAACCGTAGAGCATTACCAAGTGGTAGGAACTCGAGGAAGCTAATCGTTGCTAGTAGGTCTACAATCCACAGAATCACATCACCAACCAATGCTTTCCATCCGCCTTCTCTTACATGTGTCCCTCTGATATGAGCCTGGATAGACCAGATTAGCAATACAAGTCTGAAGAGGCTCTCAGCGAAGAATAAAGCAAAGAATGAATAAGTCAGGATGTTTTGGCTGAGGTCGTTTAATGTTCTAAAGATGGGTAGTAGGGTAAATACTATAACTATGAAAAGTAATAGTTTTACAATACCTTTATTCTCGATTTGTTGGCTTTTTATATATATCTTTTCTAAATCCATTATAATTTCCTGCCCTTTTATCTCATTTCAATAACATAATGAATGCAATAGGATAAGTTGATTATTATTGGTAAAATTTGTTATTTTATTCTATATGATATTAAAATAATCTAATAATAATGAAAAATAAATTTGAAAGGAGATTATATTTTTATGATTGATTGGAGTGACGAAAAATATTCCACAGGTATCGATGAAATAGATAAACAGCATAAAAAGCTAATTGGTATAGTCAATGAATTACATAAGTCTTATCTAAATAATAAAGCACAGGATACAATTAATGATGTTTTTAAAGAATTGTTGGATTACACCGATTATCACTTTAATACAG
>CAYUUC010000035.1:0-2316 GCA_964447635.1 uncultured Spirochaetia bacterium | reverse complement strand
GAAAAAATATAATTATTTTGATTTATATAACCATCAGAAATCCCATGAAAAGTTCAAAGAAAAGATCAAGAATTATCAAAAAAGATACTATCAAAGTATATTAGATGGTGAAGATAATGAATCTATGTTCTCTAACATAATAGTCTTCTTGGTTAATTGGATATCTGTACATATAAGAGAAGTGGATAAGCAATATGTGCCTTATATAAAAGGTGAGTGAATATCTAAAAAATCTTATCCCTCAATATTGGTTGGGTCATACATCGACAACCTCCACCACCTCTTGTCAACTCGCTACTATTTATAGTAACAGCATATTTATCCATTTTATTAAGTTCCACCCTATTTTCTAACACATCCTTAGACCTAACTATGGGTATTCCGGCTTTTTCCAATTCCATCAGTGTTTCTTCATTTCTTTCATATCCGATGATTTTACCAGGACCGATAGCAAAGAAATTTGCACCAGATTGCCATTGTTCTCTATCCTGGTCTTTTCGATTTTGTCCACCACAGAAGATTGGCTCTAATGACAAACCCACTGACTTTAAACCATCCAGCAAGTTATTTACAGGTTTTATATAATCGATTTCATCATCATCGTTGTATTTCATGTAAATAACCTCATGCCGTTCTTTACCTAATATAAGAGGGGGATAGACTACACATTTATCCTTATCAATCATGCTGAAAACCATATCCAGATGTATATATGCTTTATGCTTTGGTAGAGTGACCACGAAGATGTTTTTAACTTTGCTATACTTGTTAAGTTGTTTTGCGATATAATCGATAGCGTATGGAGATGTCCTTTCACTCATTCCGATTGCTATCGTATCTTCACGAAGTATATGTAAATCACCACCTTCTATGGTGAATAACTCCGGATACTCTTGCTGTGTAGCATCGAATAGGAAGCCTTCGTTGGTCATTTCCGGGTGATAAGCATATATATGTTTCATGATGACAGATTCGGCAATCCTTACCTTATTAGCCATAGAGCCTATAAGGATTTTGTTATTAACCACCATAGTAGAATCTCTGGTGAAGAAGAAGTTGGGTATAGGTGGCAGTGCATATTCATCTTTAGATAAATATTTAGTTAAGGTATTAATCTTTTTATGAGTACCAGAAAGCAACTTTTGTGATAGTATATCAATAGGCAGGTCTATCAGTTCTTCCTTAACCTCGGGGCAATTGGATAGATTTACCAAATTATCGATAAGCTCTGTCTTAATGCTTTTCTTTTCCAGGATATCGGATAAGAGCTTTTTTACTTCATATGTGTTACATACTTTGGATAAGACCCCGGATAGCTCATTATGTTGTTCTACGGCGTCTTTTAAGTCTATTATATCATTGTATAATAATTCTTCAGCATTGGCTGGAGTAACCACCTCAACCTCATGACCGGGTTTGTGTAGAACAACCTTTTTTAATTGTCCTACTTCGGAAGAGACGTTTATTATTCCCATTAATCCTATCTCCTTGTTTTTAAATTCACTCAATAATTCAGTTAGATTAAGTATAAACATGATAATATACTAAAATGATGATAAAGTGTAATAAAAATTAGTTAATTTTTAATAAATCGATTTAGAATTCTTTATCTGGAGGGAAAAGCATAATATGGTTTAATGGATTTAAATTTAGATTGGTTATATAATCATCATAATTTTCCATTATAAAATAGAGACTGGTTTGGGTTGTTGTATTGCCTTTTAAGTTTTCTTCGAGTAATTTCCTTTCTTGTGGAAAATATGTAATTCTATTTTTGATATAACCTTCCTGAGAATAAATATCAATGGTAATCGAGTTTTCAATATTAGATACGTTAATAGTAGTAATATTTTCTGAATCTCTGGTTAATTTAACATTCTGGTAATCATCAGCATGGATGGTATATATAACTTGTTCTCCGTTGACATTATATCCATTAAGTTGGTATTGATATGTAATCTTATAATGACGAATCTTTTTTAATTTACCATTCTTATAATATATTCTTTCGGTGGTTTTATCATCTTCTGTTATAATGGTTTCTATTATTAAGATATCATCCTGGTATTCCTTTATAATTAGTTTATCATTCGAGAAATGATATGACTTTAAAATATTAGAATCTTCAGGTTTAGAGAAATTGGGATCATTTGTTTCATATTCATATACTATAGAGAGTTTAACATAATATTCATATTCATAAATATAAAATTTATCAATTCTTTGTAGTTCATTGTAAATTTCCTTCTTAATGATCCTTCCGTATTGGTTGAAATAATATTTTTCTGATATATTAGACCCATTATATATCTCTAT
>CAYUUC010000034.1:6540-19667 GCA_964447635.1 uncultured Spirochaetia bacterium | reverse complement strand
ACTAAATAAATTTAAGATATATAAATAAAATAATTTATCATTCATTTATTAATAACCTATATAATTGAATACGTTATTTTTTGTTAATCCTTCTAATATTAACCCTATAAATAATAGCGGGAATAATTACTCCCATAGCTATACCAACAGCACTACCTATAATTATTGGATTCAAATCTGTAAATAGAATAGTGATGATAATAATTACTGCTATTATGCCTAATCCAATAAATATAATTGGTAAATTTCTTTTTATTAATTGTAAACGTTTTTTCATTTTTTCCTTTATTACACTATACAACTGGATACATTTAATTTAAATAATTTTTATAGTTATGGCAATATCTTTTTAGTTTTATGTTAATATTTTCGAATTATTAAATCAATTAATTAGCTTTTAGTAAACAAATTATCCAAATTTTCTATTATAATAAACCGAATCCAAGAATCAGTGTCGTGTTATTGACACCTAATATGTTCTATATTAATATTAATATACAGTGTAAATAATATAAAATGAGGTTATACATAATATGGAAATTTTCTTAATGATAATAACTGGAGTTTTTTCTATAGTATCAGGTTTTATTTTATCAATACCTTTCTTAGTAGACCAGAATGTCCCATTAGAAGGAGCAAAGGATGCAACTGACCCTTTTAGAATATACCTGGCAATAATATGCTTATTATTAGGCTTAATCAATATCTTCGGTGCTACTGATATATTCATAATTGGTAATCTATTACCTGCTATTGCTCTATTACTATGTTCAATTGGACTGTCAGATAAACTTCTTAAGTATATTAATTTTTCTCAAGACCCTGAGAAATCAAAAATTAGGAAAGAGAAAGTAAATAATTTCATCAGGAAATCTTCATCCTTAATTGGAATATTAACATTTATTATTGGTATTTTACATTTTATTTTCTACTATATACCAGTTTTATAAAAGTTAAAATATTAATCTTCATTAGTCTTCAATACTGATAGGAAGGCTTCCTGAGGAATATCTACATTACCAAATTGTCTCATCTTTTTCTTACCTTCTTTTTGCTTTTCTAAAAGCTTCCTTTTTCTGGTAATATCTCCACCATAGCATTTTGCTGTTACATTCTTCCTAAATGCACTGATGTTCTCTCTGGCTATGATTTTCCCTCCAATAGCTGCTTGTAGTGGTATTTTAAACATGTGACGTGGTATACTGTCTTTCAACTTTTCTACGATAAACTTTCCTCTCATCCTGGCTTTATCTTCATGTACAAGCTGAGATAACGCATCTATTTTTTCACCGTTTACTAAAATATCAAGTTTTACCACGTCAGTTTTTCGATAATCCAGAATAAAATAATCATAAGAAGCATATCCTTTACTAACGGTCTTTATTCTATCATGGAATTCATAAATAATTTCAGATAAAGGCATATCATAGTCAATTTGAACCCGCCTTTCATCAAGATAAAACATATTTATCTGTATACCACGTCTTTCCATTACGATTTGCATTACATTACCAACAAAATCATTGGGTATGATTATACTTACTCTAGCAAAAGGTTCTTTTACATATTCGATACTTTGTGGTTCAGGATAAAGAGCTGGATTATCGATAAATAAGTCTTCCCCATCGGTTAATCTTACCTCGTATTCAACAGAAGGGGCTGTTGTAATTAAAGCTAGGTCAAACTCCCTTGATAATCTCTCTTGAATTATCTCCAAGTGTAGTAGACCCAAGAAACCGCATCTAAAACCGAAACCTAAAGCAATAGAACTCTCCGGTTGATAGATTAACGAAGCATCATTCAACTGTAGCTTTTCCAAAGCATCCGACAATATCTCATAATCATCATTTTCCATTGGATAGAGTCCCGCATAAACCATCGGTTTAACCTCTTTATAACCAGGTAAGGGTTTTGGACATGGGTTCTCAAAGTCGGTTATTGTATCACCAATCTTGGTATCTTTTAGATTCTTAATCCCAGCTATAATATACCCTACTTCTCCTGCTGATAACTCTTTCTTTGGTACTGGTTTCAATCGATAATAACCTAATTCGTCAATTTCATAGGTATTATCAGACCGAAACATCTTGATAGTATCTCCCTTTAGTAAAGTTCCTTCGAAGAGTCTAATACTGGTTACTACCCCTCTATACTTATCATAAAAGGAATCAAAAATCAAAGCTTGAGGTTTGCCATTAACATCGCCTTTTGGAGCAGGTATTTGGTTAACAATAGCTTCCAAAACCTGGTCTATATTTATCCCATCCTTAGCACTTATACAGCAAATACCTTCAGTATCCAATCCGAGGTCATGTTCGATTTGATGAGTGGTATCTTCAATATTAGCAGAAGGAAGGTCTATCTTATTTATAATAGGAATTATCTTAAGGTCATGCTCCATAGCTTGATACATATTAGCTACGGTTTGAGCTTCCACTCCCTGGGCAGCATCTATAACCAACAGAACCCCATCACAAGCTGCTAATGCCCGTGATACTTCATAAGCAAAATCTACATGACCGGGTGTATCGATTAAGTTCAAAAGATAGGTATTGCCATCATTGGTTGTATATTCCATGGTAGCAACCTGAGCTTTGATGGTTATACCTCTTTCCCGTTCAATATCCATACTATCGAGTATTTGGTCTCTAAAGTTCCTATCATCAACAGAATGAGTAAATTGTAATAATCTATCTGCTAAAGTGCTTTTACCATGATCTATATGTGCTATAATGGAAAAATTTCTTATAAATTCTTTTTTCATTTAATAAATCCCATAAAATTAATTTTGGTTGATTTCTGTGTTTTGATTATATGTAATATAACATGAAAGGATTAATTATACATTAAAAATAATATCATTTTTATATAACCAAAAATTAAACTTATTATGCAATGTTTAAACAATAAAAATGTTATCTATGTGATATCAATATGATATGTTTATAAACACCAAAGAAGGTATAAAAGACATGAAAAAGTTAATATTCCTTGTTCTTTCCATAGTTACAGGTTATATTTTATCCCTGTCTATTCCTAATATAGAAATAGGGATAATTCCATTTATAGCATTAATTCCTATCATCTATATCATAAAACATACCAGAACACTAAAGGGTGCCTTTTTATTAGGTTGGTTAACAGGATTTATATTACTAGTATTTGGTTTTAACTGGCTAATTCATACCATAACCACATTTAAAGGTCCATCCATTCCAGATTTTTTAATATATCCAATATTTATTCTCTTCTGTTTAGTATTCAGCTTAAAATTTGCTTTAATCAATCTATTTACCAAAATATTAGATAAAAACTTACCAAAATTACCAATAATTTTAACATTTCCTATAGTCTTTACTGCTATCGAATTTATATATCCTGAATTATTCCCATTCTACATTGGTAATTTAGCATATAAAAACATATTTCTTCTCCAAATCACTGATATAACAGGAATATCTGGTATAACTTTTATTATTGTATTAATTAATGCACTTTTATATACCATTATAGCCTATCTAATTAATAGATTTAGTAAAATTAGTTTCCTTAAAAGTGAAAAGTTAAATGTGGTTTTTACAATAATCTCTATAGCATTGGTAATTTTAATACATATTTACGGATTTATTAGAATAAACCAAATAGAAAAATTAGAGAAAGAAAATAAAACCATCAAAATAGGTTTTATACAACCAAACACACCTATGCCATTGGAAGAATTCAAAAACAATCCTGACTATTTAGATAGATTGAGTAATGATACTAGGGAGGATTATGCTAAAAGGAAAGCTATTCAACTAACTCTGTCAATATTAAGGAATAATCCAGATACAGATTTAATAATATGGCCTGAATCTTCAGTCCCTAACCTTTTCTACAAAGAACCCAGAACAGCAAATGAATTTAAGTTTAAATCTACAATCATAGATATGACTAAAGGTAATGGCATTCCTGGATTAGAAAAGAAGGGAGTTTATTTCTTCATCAATGATTATGATTTAGAAAAAATCCAGAAGAACGGAGAAATCATAACAAAGATATATAATAATAATGATTTAATCTCTCCAGATGGTGAATTAGTCGATTCTTACCGGAAAGTGTTCCTATTAGCATTCGGTGAGTATAATCCTTTTAAGGATACATTTATTGAAAAGATTATACCAGGTACGGATACATTCATGGAAGGAAGTGGAATTAGTAATGTAACAGCTGGTAATGAAATAAAACTTATGGAGATGGGGAAATGGAAATTTGCACCGCAGATTTGTTATGAGATTATTATCCCTCATTTCACTCGTCTGTTTACTAATCTAGGGTCAGATTTCATCGTAAATTCAACCAATGACCGATGGTTTGGAAAAAGTAAAGCATCTAAACAACACTTACTCTTAGGTTTACCAAGAGCAATTGAAAACCGTAATTATATTGTTAGAGCAACCAATTCTGGAATATCCACAGTAATTTCAGCTACTGGAAAAATTAAAAGGTTCTCCTCTCATAAAGGAGAAGTGATGTTTTCACCATTATACA
Source organism: uncultured Spirochaetia bacterium (assembly GCA_964447635.1). Taxonomy (GTDB): domain Bacteria; phylum Spirochaetota; class UBA6919; order CAYUUC01; family CAYUUC01; genus CAYUUC01. The sequence goes on along the minus strand of CAYUUC010000034.1, from coordinate 15,137 downwards.
AGCAGGATTATATGGTTGCTGAGATAACACCAATAAATATTAATACATTCTATAAAAGCCATGGTGATTATTTTGCTTATTTAGTATTATCATTATTCATTTTATTTATTATATATATAGTTTGGATGAAGTTTTATATTAAATTTATTAAAAAGATTGATTAACATATAAAATAATATAGTAAATAGTATTTAATAATAACTCTCATATAATTTATAATATTCTCTAACCATATCATAATATAATCCATTATCTATAATGTTTGTATCCTAATATAAAAGGAATAATCGACTAATATTTAGATAGAAAAAATCAAAGGACATTAATTATAGTATAAGTGATATAAAATTGGATATTTACTTGACTTTTTTAGAATATGGATTTATTATATAATAAGTCTGAACTGTTTTATATGATATTATGAGGTATATATTATGGAACCAAAAAAAATAAAAATTTAAAAATCCAATTCAAGCAATCAACCTTCAAAAGAAATAGTAACCAAACAAAAAAAACAAGACGCTTTAGAGATTTTAGAAAACACCGTTAAAAAATTATCCAACAGGTTTAACCAATATGGATTTAATGATAGCAAAGAAGAAGAATTTCTAAGCGCTAATAAGGGGAAAACACTAACCATTGAGTTAATGGATAGGAAGATAGAAGGCTCTTTAGAGAGTATTGATAAATATAGGATATGCGTTAAAATAGATGATAAAGAACATTTCTTCTATAAGCATGCTATTATTGGTTATCATGTAAAAAAATGATATCGAATATTATATAAAGTTTCCTAAAATAGTGTTAATGAATTAAACTACATATTAGAGGAAACTTAAATGCTAAAAAGATTATGTCAATATTTTCTTATTACCTTTATAATCTCTTTGATAATCTCTACATTTAATCCATTATATTCCCAAGAAGATGATTTGGAATTATATATAGGAAGGGAAATAGACCCAGAACCTCAAGGTAAGACAATTAATAAAATAATCCTGGTAATTCTTCCCCCTTTAACTATTGATATAATACCAATAGAATTCGTTGTTGATGCTGGGAATTCTCTTCACACAACCACAAAAAAAAGTGTAATCCTTCAAGAAATATCTATACAAGAAGGAGATGCTTTTGATAATTCTACTCTTAATCAAAATCTTGTTCACCTACAGTCATTCAGGATTATCGCCAGTGCTAAAGCTTATGCATTAAAAACAGATAAAAATGATACTATAGACCTTGCTATTGAAATAATAGATGAATGGTCTTTAGAGTTTTCCGGAGATATCGGCAATATAAATTACGGAACATGGACAAATTGGTGGATAAGGCTGACAGAACATAATCTATTAGGTTTAAATAAGAAATTAGGGTTAACTTTTGGAGGAATTAATCCATATTATCTAACATTAGCTTATTCTGATTATACTTTATTATCCCCCATACAGTTATCAACTGAATTCTCAATAAACTATGATGAAAATTTTTCTTATGATTATATAGATTTTTCATTCTTTATTAATAATCCCTTAGTTAAAACACTAAGGAAATACAGTTTTGGAATATTATATCACTTCTATTATGGTATAGATGTTAGTGGAGGTTACAATTTCCTTTATCCATCAATTCATAATAACTCTCTAAATACATTCCTATATCAGGATGATGATAATAAAAAGAACATACATAAGTTTCACTTTACTTATAGCTATCTTTTTGATAATAAAATAGACAATGTGATAAAACCTGAACTATTCTTATTATTCATATCTGATCATATTGATAATTCCGAAAAATTATTATCAAATGATATTTTAATAAATAATCAGTCAAAAAGTCATGTTTTAGCACAACCTTATAATTATATAGGAATTAATCTTACTACATCGAAAACTAAATTCATTGAATTAAATGATTATCATGTATATAATAGAACTAGTATTATAGAAATGGGTTTTAAGAATACTTTATCCTATAAAAGGGCTGATAAAATATTGGGTTCCCCATATAATACAAATATCTTCAGAGAAGAGATTGAATTTTTATATGGATATTTTGATTATTTATTCTTTATTAAAGGCAATATATTTTATGAGATTAATATTAGCGATTATTCTGAGATAATAAACGAAAATATTGGTTTTACCCAAATCTTTTATATAAGACCATACAATGGTATTTGGGGTCAAATAGCAGGTTCTTTTAATATTGAAGCAAATATTAGAGGGAATGGAGAAAGAGATGTAAATTATAAACTTGGTAATAGCTATTCTAGTAGTGATAGCCTGGTTAGAGGAACTAAGGATTTTTATCAAGGTTTAGGTTTTATTAATTTTAATATTGAATATCGTACTAAAGGAATTAGAATAAATAGAAGTTGGAGTATAGGTTTTGCAATATTTTATGATTTGGGTAGAATTTTTCAAGATTATGGATTGAATCCTGATACAGCTTTTCAATTTAAACATTCAATCGGCATCTCCATTAGAGCTGATTATGGTACTGTTAATCAGATTATAATAGATTTTGGTTTTGATTTGGATGGTTTACCGGAATATGATGATGAAAAAAGTTTCATGGATAATTTAAAGAATTATTTTAATATTATCTTTTCTTTTAACCAAGCATATAGATTTTAGAAAAAACAAAATTTCAATAAAACACCAACTATTTTTTGATATCACATAAAAATTTAATAGATTATTAAAGAAGATTAATTTCTATTTTTTTTATAATTTATTGTGAAAGTGTTCTCTATAATAAGAGTTTTTTTACTTCTTTATGTGAAATAATTCACAATAACTTATTATTGATAATACAAGAGGTAAAAATTATGGAAAACTATTTCCTCAAAGACAAAGATTTAAACAGCTTTGTAGAAAACATCATGAACGATTATCCCATTATAGCACCGGTAGCTAAAAGAAACAGATTTATTTTCACAGAGTTAAAATCTCCTAAAAATTTAAGATTAGATTATGATACTACAATTTTACCACCAAAGAAGGTCTTTTTCCCACCAAAGCAGACCTTATTCTATTTCGATGGTGATCAAATTGATAATGCGATAAATCCAAAAAAACAAGTGTTGTTTGGTGTCCACCCATATGATATCAAGGCAATACGAATGTTAGATATATTATTTGCTAAAGATTATGAGGATAATAATTATTTAGCAAACAGAGAAGCTACTACAATCATAGGCTCTAATGTTCAAAAACACTATAAACATGCTTTCTTCGGAACACAAGCAAGAGACTTTCCTTTGACCGGACATGATATGTTTATTACAAAAATAACCAATGGATATAATGTAGAAGTCTTGACTGATAAAGGAAGAGAGCTTTTAGAGTTCGATTCTTTTCAAAAATCGTCAGAAGCCCAAATTGAAGAAGCAGAAGAAGTAAACAAATGGGCTGACGATAATTGTCCAGAAAAGTTAAACCATGATTCCGAAGAGATAAGGAAAAAGGTTCGAAATGCTTTTGGATATGGTATGATATGGAGAGAGATGTCTGAAAAGTGCTTCTCATGTTCTTCTTGTAATAATGTATGTCCAACATGCTATTGCTTCGATGTATTAGATGAATGGTATCTAGACCCGGAGAAAGGGGAAAGGTATCGAAGATGGGATGGATGCATGGCATTAGAGTTCGCTAAGGTTTCAGTACAAGGTGGAAGTGAGAATTTTAGAGAAAAGAAAGCTCAGAGGTTTAGACATAGAATAATGAGAAAAGCATGTTATCTAAATCCGAATCTGGAAGGATCACCAGCCTGTGTAGGTTGTGGTAGATGTTCTGGAACATGTCCACCAGATATTGCTAATCCAGCAAGAATTATAAATAGGATAATGGAGGATTAATTATGTATAGTCATAGAAAAGAAAATATTTTTTTACCAGAACCTGCTGAGATTATAGATGCTCAAATGATGACTGAATCCGAAAAACTATTCCGATTAAGGCTTAATAGCGGGAAAGACTTTGAATTCTTACCAGGGCAGATATTAGAAGCGGGATTACCAGGTTTCGGTGAGATACCACTAGGTTTATCTAGTTCACCAACACAAAAAGATTACTTCGAATTGGTAATCAGAAGGGTAGGAAGAGTATCATCTGCTTTACTAGAATTGAATAAAGGTGATACAATGTTTATAAGAGGTCCTCTAGGAAGAGGTTTCCCAGTTGAAGAAATCGAAAACCATGATGTCTTGATTGTGGCTGGGGGTATTGGACTATGCCCTACACGAAGTATGATTAATTACATACTCGATAATAGAGATAATTTCAAAAACTTTACACTATTCTTCGGAGCTAGAAGCCCTAAAGAACAATTATTCCCTGAAGACTTAAAAGACTGGAGAGGGTCATCTAAAGTTGATTATTATGAAACAGTAGATAGAGCAGACTCAAGCTGGAAAGGTAATGTTGGAGTAATAACAAAATTATTCGATAATACATATTTCGAATCATCAACCCGTACTATAGTTTGTGGTCCTCCTGTTATGTATCAATATGTATTGAAAGAACTAAAGAAGTTCAACATCCCCGAAGACCATGTTTATGTCGACCTGGAAAGAAGAATGAAATGTGGTTTAGGTAAATGCGGTCATTGTCAGATTAATGACTTATATGTATGTCTGGATGGACCTGTTTTTCGATATTCAGAGATACTAGAAAAAGAGGAGGCTTTATAATATGGAAAAACTAAAATGTGCTTGGTTTGATTTCTCCGGTTGCGAAGGTTGCCAGGTAGAACTTACTAATCTAGGCGAACCTTTCGTAAATATACTAAACTTAATCGAACCGGTTGAATTTAGAGAAGTAATGTCTGAAACTTATGATGGAATGATAGATATAGCTTTCGTAGAAGGCTCTTTTACCAGAGAAGCCGACCGGGAAAGACTTAAAACCATCAGAAAAAGGGCTAAAACTGTTGTGGCTTATGGAGCATGTGCTGTGAATGGGGGCATCAACGCTCTTAAAAACCATTTTGATATAGATGATTATAAAAAAGAAGTATATGGAAAAGATAGGGATATGCCCCATCTAGAAACTCATACAGCAAGACCTATTTCATCTGTTATTCATGTAGACTATGCTATACCAGGTTGTCCAATTGATAAGTATGAATTTCTGGATATAGTAAACCAACTTGTCCATGGAGCAAATCCAGTTCTACCTAAATACCCCGTATGTGTGGAATGTAAGTTAAGGGAAACAGTGTGTAGATATCAAGACGGTGATTACTGCTTAGGTGTAGTAGCAAAAGCAGGCTGTGGAGCACCATGTCCAGCACAAGGAATACCATGCGAAGCTTGTCGTGGTTTTTGCGAAGAACCTAATATGGAAGCTCTACAAGAACTTCTTGAAACCAGAACACCTTATGGTAAGAAATGGGCTGATGAAAAAACCCGTATCTTTACTGCCAATTTAAGGAGGGAAGTAAGATGACAAACAATGTTAACATAGATGTTCACCATGTTACCAGAGTTGAAGGTCATGGTAATATTAGGGTGAATGTAAATAATGGTAAGTTAGAAAAATGTGAATGGAGTGTAGTAGAAGCTCCAAGGTTTTTCGAAGCTATGGTCCGAGGAAGACATTTCACCGAAGTTGCTAGGATTACCAGTCGTATATGTGGTATATGTTCTGTTGGACATTCACTGGCATCGGTTAAAGCTACAGAAGATGCTTTAGGCATTCATATAACAGAACAAACCGAATTACTGAGAAGAATTGCTTTGCATGGAGAAAATCTGGATTCTCATATTCTACATGTGTTATTCTTAGTAGCTCCTGACCTATTAGGAGTTAAGTCTGTATTTCCACTAGCAAAATCACAACCTGAAGTGGTAAAACTAGCATTAAGATTAAAAAGATTAGGACATGAATGGGGTAGCATTTTTGCTGGTAGAACAACACATCCCACTAAAATAGTCCCAGGCGGTTTTGCTGATATACCAACAGAAGAAGAACTAAAGGAACTAAAGCAGAAAATCCTGGATAGAGAATCAGATTTGACAGAAGCATTATATATTCTAAAAAGTGTTGCCCAAAATATACCTGATTTTACCAGAGAGACTGAGTTTATCGCTTTAATTGACGATTATGAATATGGTTTATATGATGGAAAAATCGGTAGTCTAATGCCGGATGGTAAATTACAGACCAAGGAAGTTTATCAATATAAATCAGTAGCTAATGAGTGGATGAGCCCTCTTTCTACAGCTAAGTACACCAAACATAAAATGGATAGTTATATGGTTGGTGCTTTAGCTAGGATTAACATCAATTATGATATGCTTCATCCTAAAGCTAAAGACGTAGCAGAGAATTTGGGATTTAAAGCTCCAAGCTTTAATCCATATATGAATAATGTAGCACAGTTTATTGAATGTGTACACAATGTATATACTGCTGTGGATTATATAGACAGAGCATTAGAAATGGGGATTAGATTTGAGAAACCAATTCCACCTACTAAATACGAAAGAGGCAGTTCCAGCATAGAAGTCCCAAGAGGAATCTTATTCCATGAATATGAATATGATAAAGACGGATTCTGCATCTACGGTAATTGTGTTATACCAACGAACCAAAACCACGCTAATATACAATATGATATGGAAAAGATGGTAAATGAGATGATAGCCGCAGATAAGAATGAAGAGGAGATACAGTTAAGTCTTGAGATGCTAGTTAGAGCATATGATCCATGTATATCATGTTCAACTCATTATCTTGATGTGGAATTTGTAAAATAACTTACTTTGTCACTTCCTGGATTGATATTTCTGCATAATGATGCAACCTATTTTTAAGTAAATCAGATAAACCAGTATTATAAGAAATCGATACTGGTTGTATCCCCAACAACTTAATTGGCGGTATTTTATACCCGATAGATTTTCCAAGTTCTATTATCTTAATGATATCCGATTCGTGAGTACTTATATTGGTAAGATTTTTCTTACTCTTAACCTCTTCTGGTGTAAATATTCGATAATTTCCCGGTTCTAAACCAACCATAGCACAATCAATGATTAATATATTATCCAGATCATCCTCGAAATAGGTTAACATTAGCATACCATCATTACCTATATCTACAGCTTTTATTTTATTATCTATATCCATTTTATCGTTTATATAATGAACCACTTCTAATCCTATAGCATCATCACCTTTTAGATAATTACCAAAACCGAATATCACTTTATTATAAGAAACCATAATACCTACTCTACTAATAATATTTGTATATCACCTACATTTGTATTGGTTGGACCAGTCTTAAATAAGAAACCTATTTTATCGAAAAAGTGATAAGAGTCATTATTCTTTAGATATTCATTAACATTTAAATCTTTATTCTTAGCTTCCTGTAGAATATCCAATGAAGCAATAGCTCCGGAAGCATCCGTTGGTCCATCATTACCATCAGTAGCACATGAGATGAAAATCACACCATTATACGAATGAGGTTCATCTTCAATCTCAGATAAGAAAGATAGAGCCATTTCCTGATTCCTGCCACCCTTCCCTTTTCCATTAATGGTTACTGTGGTTTCTCCTCCTGCTATTATACATGCAGGTTTCTTTATAGGTATATCATTCCTTAAACACTCTTTAGCAATCCCAATATAAAACTTTGCTATTTCTTTCGCTTCTCCTATAATCTGTGATGATAGAATGATGGTGTTATAACCCAATTCTACCGCTTTCTTCTCACAAGCAAGTAAAGATAAGTAATTAGTACCTATAAGTATATTGTTGACTTTACTGAAGCATTTATCATTAGCTTTGGGAGTCTCTGGTATTTTTCCTTCTAATCCTGCTTCTATAATCTTAACTACATTATGTGGGAGCTTATCTTTTATGTTATATTTATTGATTACCCTATAGGCATATTGATAGGTTGTATCATCATGGGAGGTTAAACCACTGGAGATTGTATCCAATCTATCACCCACCACATCTGATAAGATAAAATTGAATGAAGTAGCAGGATAGAATAGCTTAGTCAGCTTACCCCCTTTTATTTCGGATATATGTTTCCGGATTGAGTTAATCTCTTTTATTGTTGCCCCACAATCTAACAATACCTGGGTAGTACTACGAAAGTCATCCAAAGTTACCTTTATATTTTCTTCTTCATATCCGATTGGTGATAGTAATAAAGCTGAACCTCCACCTGATATTAGATTTATAATTAATGTCTTATCATCAGCTTGTTTAGCCATTTGGACTATTTTTTTCCCTGCTTTAACACTATTTTCATCTGGTAATGGATGTCCAGACTCAATAAATTTGATAATGTTTAACTTTTCAGTATGTCCATATTTAACAGAAATAAATCCTTTTGTTATTCTATCACTAATTATTTCTTCTATTGCTTTAGCCATCTTAGCAGTAGCTTTACCACTTCCTAATATATATATGTTGGAGAATTTTTCAATATCAATTTCTTTCTTATAATTCTCAAAGTTTATTTCTAATTTATTATTATTCAGTGTGATATGATCTTTAATCATTCTATAAGGATTTACCCTATCTATACCGGATATAGCTATATTTTTAATATCATCTAATTTAC
>CAYUUC010000034.1:0-6530 GCA_964447635.1 uncultured Spirochaetia bacterium | reverse complement strand
TACTCATATAAAATCCTATTCTTTAAACAATTTGATGGCTTTCATCTTATTATAATTTTCATATATAAATTTTATTTAAGTTTAAATTAATTTTATATATGATATCTTTTTTGTAATTTAATATGATTTTACATATTTTTTTAATTAAATTACTAATAAATAATTATTTTGTTTATATATTAAGCGAGGAAGCTATGTTTAAAAAATTATTTAGCCTTAGTATTAGAAAGAAGTTGGTATTAGGTTTTAGTTTATTATTGGTGTCAGCATTATTAGTAAATTTCCTTATCAATTATTCTCTTATGAGTAATAATATAACAAATATGTCCAATAATAATCTAGAAAATAATACCAGAAGCGTATATTCTATCCTAAAAGCGTCAGTAGAATCATCCATAAAAAGTTATCTTAGAGGGATTGCAGAAAAAGGAAAAGCCATTGTACAAAAGTATTATGATATGTACAAATCTGGACTTATTACAGAAGAAGAAGCATGGAATAGAGTTAAAAATATATTTTTACACCCAAGATATTATAAAATCGGTAAAACAGGTTATCTAGCGGGTGTTTCCGGTGAAGGTGTTTTGATAATACATCCAGAAAGTCCAGGCGTCGATGCTAGTAAACATGCTTTCATGCAAAAAGCTACACAGATGAAAAATGGTTACCTTGAATATATGTGGGCAAATAAAGGGGAAGAGGAAAAAAGAGCAAAAGCTGGATGGCTTTCTTACTTCGAACCATGGGATTTATTGATATGGGCTTCCTCTTATAAAAGTGAGTTTAGATTTCTGGTAGATCCTCATGATTTTAGAGAACAATTATTATCTATAGAAGTCGGAGAAGGTGGATATCCTTATGTTATTGATATGAATGGAGATTTAATTATACATCCTGAATTGGAAGAAGGAGAAAGCGTTCTTGATGTACAAGATTACACCACCGGAGAATACTTTATTCAAACCACTATAGAAAAAATCAAGGATCATATTGACCAATATAAAAGTAATAGTGGAGATAGTAAAAATATCGATGAAGCAGAGGAAGAATTTATAGGCAAGTTCAGATACTCTTGGAAAAACCCAAGTGAGGATTTTCCTAGGATGAAATTTGCTAATTATAAATATATTAGAGATATGGAGTGGATAGTATTAATAGGAGTATATGAAGATGTGTTATATAGTACTTTATATGAGATTAGGAATATAAGTATTATTATCATTGTTGTATCCGTTATAGCAATAATATTTCTAATTATTATAACAACAAAACCTGTAAAAAAGATGACCAATAGATTAAAAGATATTGCAGAATCTTTAGAAAAAGGAGATTTCACAAAAGAAATTGAAATTAAATCAAATGATGAATTAGGTGTATTAAGCAGAGATTTCAACGATTTCATCCAAACTTTCAATAAAATAATCAAACAGATAAAAGATTCAGCGAAGAAAACCCAAAACCTATCTTCAAATTTAGCCTCTACATCAGAACAATCAAGGTCATCTATAGCCCAAATGAAAATTGATATTAAACAGATTATGGAAAAAACCAAACTTCTAGATAATGAAATCAATAAGTCAACAGAGTCTGCATACGAAGTTAAAGATTATATCTCACAAGTTGTGGACCTGATTACCGAACAAGCATCCGCTATTGCTGAATCCTCCAGCTCAATAGAACAAATGAGTGCATCTATTCAAAATGTTGCTAATATTACCGAAGAAAAATTGAAAATAGCTAATAATCTGGAAGGAACAGCAGAAAAAGGTGAAAAAGAGATGAATGAAACCATTAACTTGATAAATAAGGTTGCTGAGTCTGCTAATATCATTTTAGATATGATTGATGTTATTAATAACATAGCTGGTAAAACTAATCTATTAGCGATGAACGCTTCAATAGAAGCAGCTCATGCTGGAGAATCAGGTAGAGGTTTCAGTGTAGTAGCGGAGGAAATTAGAAACCTTGCTGAAAACACTGCTCAGAATGCTATGGAAATATCCAATTCTCTACAGGAGGTTATAAAATACATTAAAACATCGGAAGAATCCACAACTCAAACCGGTGAAGTCTTTAAGAAAGTAATGACTGGTATAAAGGAAGTGTCTTATAGTATGATTGAAATGAAAAATACTATGGATGAATTAGCAACAGGAAGTAGCGATGTCAACCAGTCCTTAGGCAATCTTGTAGATATAACAGAAAAAGTTAAGTTTTCCTCTGATAATATGAATCAGAGAATAGTAGGAATTTCAAATTCCATGCAAAATATATCCGGTATATCTAATGAGGTGAAAAAAGGCATGGATAATTTTATGAATGAAATTGATGAATTATACTTAAGTATAGAAAGTGTATCCAACTTCGGTGTCATGAATAATAAAAACATATCAGAATTGAAAGATATGATTAGTCAGTTTAAGATAAAAGAAAATAATCAAGAAGATAGCAAATCTAAAGAATTAACGATGAAAGATGATATAGATAAAGAATACACTAAATAATAAGTTTACTGTTATATTCATATATATTAATGTTTCTTCCTTTCTAGTTTTCTAATTCTATCTAAGATATCTGGAGCTTTGTTCAGAAAAGCCCAAATCTTCTTCTCTTTTATCATATCCCTTGCTGGTGTCCCTAAAAGATACTTAGATTGTTTGGAAGATGATTTAGAGACCCCGCTTTGTGAACCTATGATGGTTCCGCTTTCCAATGTTACATGGTCTGATATTCCAACCTGTCCCCCGATGATGCAGTTATTACCGATAGAGCAGCTACCACTAATACCTGTCTGAGAAACGATTATACAATTATCCCCAATCTTAACATTATGAGCAATTTGGCATAGATTGTCGATCTTGGTATTCTCTCCTATGATTGTACTACCGATGGTTGCACGGTCTATACAGGTATTAGCACCTATTTCTGCATCTTTTTTTATTATAACATTACCTAGCTGAGGGACTTTATTCAATACATTATCTATTTCGATATATCCAAATCCATCAGAGCCAATAACTGCTCCGGAATGAATTATTACATTATCTTCAATTATAGTATTATCGTTAATTATACAATTTGGAAAGATTTTTACTTTCTTACCAATAATAACATTCTCTCCGATATAAGTATTACTGCCTATATAAACCTCATCGTCTATCTTAGCATCTTTACATAAGATTACATAGTCTTCAATAGTGGTTAGCTTTCCTATATTTTTACTTTTTAGAACAGCTTTTTCAGAAATAGAGCTAACATTACTTTTCTTGGGTTTAAATAGATTTAATACCTTTAAGAATGCTTTTTCATAATTCTCAACAATTATTTGATTTCCACCATAATTACCTAAAGCATATTTTTCCAGGATTATACAGCCAGGAAGTATATCCATATCAGCATTCTTCTGTATCCATTTTTTGGGATTCTTTACCAGGATTAATGATGTTTTGGTGTAATTATCTGGTTCGGATAGTCTTGTTATCATGAAATTACTATCACCTTTTATTTTACCATCTAAGATGTCAGCAATTTCCTTTAGAACAAGATTTTTATAATGTTTCATTTATTTATGACCTTATTAAATATGGGAGTCTTATAGAATAGAATAATAAAATATCTTTAGAAATATAAGAAGCTGGAGATAACAAATTCAGGCCACCATGGTGTTTCGTTAATCTGCCCACTATTCATTTCCACTACTCTTTGGATACCTTCTGGAGTAATATGGAAAGGCCAAGCAAAGTACAATTGTATTGGTAGTATATTTATTACTCTAAAACCAAATCCAAAGCTAAACTTATGACCGGATTCATTACCAAGTTCCACTGCTAAATCACCCGATATTGGGTCATAATATGGTGTAGAAGCAAGACCAAACTCAAGACTGTATCCTCGCGGATTATAGCCTATGTTACCCCAATCAAAGAAAAATGGAACCATCCATATAATCTGTTCCAATCCCGGTAAGGGTCCCCTAACTTCCATCTGTACTATCCATTTTCCATAACCAGATAGATTCTTATTATAGTTATAAAATCCTCTTAATTCTGTCATCCCATCAAAATTAACCAAATCTCCAGGAGTTATATTCTCATCAGAAATTATACTTTCTCCCAAAGGACCAAGCATTTCTATGCCCAACCTTACTGTAAATATAAGTTGAGGGTCACTGAATTCTCCCCATGGAAGGATTGTATAATATGTTGAGAAATCTGTCCTATATTTCATAAACTGCTTACCGAAAAAGTAAGGTGTAACAGAAAAGCTGGTTTTCCATCCTTCAGAAGCCAAAGGTCCGGTATATCCCACAGCACCAATTTTGGTAAAGTTGAATGAAGCTCCTAAGGTTAGTCCTATGGTTGCTATCCATCCTGTGGTTAATTCTTGATATAATACTGAATCTTGAGTAAAAATTAAATCAACTTGGTCTGGTGTCAATTTGAATTGCTTCAATGGATTCCCACCGATGTTTACTGTAGAGGTCTCACCAAATCTTGGATTTTGTGCAGCGGATATGCTAGTCTGGAAGGCGAAATATGCTTCTATACCCCTTACAAACTCATATCCTATTGAACTGGTAAAACTAAAATCATGAGATGTATAAGCTAATACTCCTTGTGATAGTTCATTACTATCGAATTTCCCACTATTATCAGCGTCAATAGGAATAACTCTATCATTTTCATCAATTACACCATCATTGTTAAGGTCAATAGGCATAGAATCAAATTCATCTACTACACCATCACCATTTAGGTCAACACCACCAGAACCTAAACCATATCCCGCTGGTATACCTAAATGACCTTCTGTAGTATAAACCAAGCCAATCAGCAGTGGATTAACCACTACATTACTAACCGAATATGATATTGATGTACTAAAACTAACCGGTGTGTATTTAAATAACCATTTAGTATTCACTCCAGTGGAAATCTTGAACCTATCGAAACCTGCTAATTCTAATAAGAAACTAAAGTCCCAACCATTACCAAGGAAATTTACCAGTTGTAAATCAGATTTTAATGTTATACTACTTAAACTAATCTCTGCGGTAAAATATATACTTCTTAATCGTTCCTCTTCCACTACCCAAACCAATTTTATCAATCCGGGTTGACTTCCCTGGCTTAATTGCCATATTGTGCCTTCAGTTTTAAAATAACCAGTATTAAGTATATTTTCTCGGGTTTGTATTAACTTAGAAAGATTAAAGATTTCTCCTTCTTTTAGTTCATACAGTCTATCCAGAATATACTCTTCAGAATCTGTTCCTACAATTTCAATTGATTCTATGTGTGCCCTTTGTGCTTCATGAATAGATATGATAACTTTTGCTTCTAATGTATCAGAGTCAGAATCAATCTGCGGGATAATATTAGCATAAAGGTATCCTTTTTCATAATACTTAAATCTTATGGTTTCTTTACCGATGTCAACTTTAGATTTGTCGAGAGGTTCTCCTTTATCCAAATCAATTTCTTTATTAAGTTCCTCATTCGTAAATACAGTATTACCTTCAAACTCTAAATCAATGAATATGTATTGTTCACCTTCTTCGATGTATATATCAATAAAATATCCCTGTATATCGCTTCCCTCATCCACAGGTTTAATCTCATGAGTAATATCTTTAATCTTAACATCGAGATAACCCATAGAATAGTAAAGGTCTATTATATTTAATTTATCTTTTTCTAGTAAGTCCCTATCGAAAGGTCTTTCAATATTATAGAAGGTACTTTGCTTGGTATTCATCTTACTTAAGATTTTATTTGGTGAAACTTTATTAGCACCATGTATAGTAATTTCCTCTATATAAACTTCAGTTCCCTCTAAAATATCAAAAACCAAAATATATTTACCTTGGTCGGTTTCCACTGTTCTATAAGTGACTGTAGTATTAATTATACCTTGGGATTTATAAAATTCTATTATATTCTTAATATCTTTTTGAATATCTGATTCTTTTAATGCTTCCCCTTCTGAGACAAAAGATATTTCTTCTTAATTTTATATAATGGTATAAGAGAATTGCCCTGTATTCTTATTTCTTGAATTTTGGGTAATTCTATAAATTTAAATGTTAATATAACCTTATCTTCTTCAGTCAATTCTGCGTCTATGATAATATTAAAAAATAAATCAGTGCTCCATAATTCATTAAAAAGAAGTTTAACCTTAGTAAAGATAAATGGTTCTCCTACAGATATAAGATTTAGGTAGTCTAAGAGTTTAATCTTATTATCCTCGCTGAGACCTTCATAATTAATCTCTACTATCTCTTTGCCTTCTAGTTCTTCAATATAATCATGGTAATTATCTTGAGCATTAAGGGTATTTTTAAAAAAAAGACTAAAGATAAATAACGATATTATAAAAATTAAAATTTTGTACGATTTTTTAACTCCAATGAAATGATTTATTGATTTAATCATATTGATTCCTTTTTTTTATAAATAAGATTTCCTATTATTCTCACTTTAACACTATCTATCATAAAATCATGTCAATAATTATTAAAATTATTC
>CAYUUC010000033.1:0-19944 GCA_964447635.1 uncultured Spirochaetia bacterium | reverse complement strand
GAATTCTTTTTATTAATTTGAAGAATATCCTACCAAATATTATTTATTTTTAGGAAAAATTTAGATGAAAAATAATAGATTAGTTGAAGACCTTAATAATAAAGCTAAAGAGATAAGGATACTATCCCTAAAAACAGCATGTCAGGCTGGTTGTGGACATACCGGAGGTTCTTTATCCGCAGCAGAGATTCTCGCTACGCTTTACTTTTATGCTATGGAGAACATTGACCCTAAAAACCCGTATAAGCTGGATCGGGATAGATTCATTCTATCTAAGGGACACATCACACCTGGTTTTTACTCCACTCTCGCCCTGAAAGGTTATTTCACGATTAAAGAGTTGTTGGATACTTATGACCGTAATGATACAAGGCTACAGGGTCATCCTGATATGAAAAAAACACCCGGGATTGATATCTCCAGCGGTTCGCTGGGTCAGGGGTTGTCTTGCGGGATAGGTATGGCTATCGGTTCTAAGATTAAGAATCTGGGGTTTAATGTTTATGTGTTGCTTGGTGATGGGGAGATACAGGAAGGTCAGGTATGGGAAGCTGTTATCTATGCGGGCAATAAGAATATTGACAACCTAATCGCTATATTAGACAATAACCAGCTACAACTTACCGGTATCACTAAAGACATTATCGACATATCACCAGTCGGGAAGAAGTTTGAGGCTTTCGGGTGGTATGCTGTAGAAGTGGATGGGCATGATGTAGGCGAATTGGTTAGGGCTTTTGATGAGGTTAAGAATGTAACAGGGAAACCAAAACTCATAGTGGCAAACACTCAGAAAGGGCGTGGCTTCTCTAAATCGCTTATGAATGTAGGATGGCACTCTAAAGCACCCAGCAAGGATGAATTGGAGCAAGCTTTAAAAGAGCTATCATAAAACTAAATCGAGGTATTATACATGGAATTGTTTAAAGGAATGGCTGAAAACCGATCCGCATTTGGTGAAGCATTAGTGGAAGCGGGTAAAGAGTATTCCAACTTGTATGTTTTGGATTCTGATGTAGCCACATCGACTAAGACCAGTCTGTTCAGGGATGCTTTTCCGGAAAGGTTCTTAGAGATAGGCATAGCTGAAGCCAATATGGCTGGGATAGGAGCAGGATTGGCATCGGTTGGTGAGATTATACCGGTTATTTCGACTTTCGCTTGTTTCGCTTCCAGAAGGATGCTTGACCAAGTCTTCATATCTATCGGGTATACCGGACTCAATGTCAAGATCAATGGGGCTTACGGAGGTATCCCTACAGGTAAAGCAGGTGCTACACATCAATCCTTCGAAGATATCGCCATCATGCGAGCTATACCGGGAATGGTAGTCCTGATTCCAGCAGACGGACCAGAGATAAAATCTGCTGTATGGGCAATGCTGAAGTATAAAGGACCGGTCTATATCCGTACCGCACGAAACAAAAACCCTATCCTGTTCAACGAAGGGGAGGAGTTCATCATCGGAAAGGCTAAGTTGCTGAATGAAGGTTCGGATATAGCTGTCATCTCAACCGGGATACGGACTCAGACAGCTTATGAAGCATGCAAAAAGTTGGAGCAGGACGGCATATCTGTCCGTCACATTCACATGCCGACAATCAAGCCTATTGATAGGGATATCATAACCAAAGCTAGTAAGGACATAGGAAGGATTGTAACCATCGAAAATCATAACCACATTGGCGGTTTAGGTTCCGCAGTATCCGAAGTTTTGACTGACGAAGCCCCTTGCTACCTTAAGAGGTTAGGTATCCCGGATAGATACGGCGAAACAGGGGATAATGATTATTTGTTCAATAAGTATGGTATAGCCGTCAATTCATTGATTGATACGGTAAAAGGCATGCTTCATTAACCATAAAACCAATAAGAGAGGAACACTATGTCAATTGAAAAGCTAAAATACTTTGTAAATGGGCAATGGAAGGATTCGAAATCATCAAAACACATGGACATATACAATCCAAGTACTGGTGAGGTAATAGCTCATGCCCCATGCTGTAACGCTGATGAGGTAAGAGAAGCCGTTGATTCGGCTAAAAAAGCATATCCAGGATGGTCTAACACACCACCCTTGAAACGCGTACAGGTTCTATTCAGGTTTAGAGAATTGATTCAGACGCATTTTGATGATTTGGTTCTAACCCTATGCAAAGAACAAGGCAAGATCATTAGTGAGTCACAGGGTGATGTGCTTAAGGCTAAAGAGATAATCGAGTTTGCTTGCGGTATACCATCTCTTATGATGGGTGAGTCGCTTATGAATGTGTCTTCCGGGTATGATACTGTTCATTATCTTGAGCCACTCGGCGTTTTCGTTGGTATATCTCCTTTTAACTTTCCTGCTATGATACCGATGGGTTGGATGCTACCTCTCTGTATAGCTACGGGAAACACCATCGTACTTAAACTATCTGACCTTACTCCGATGACAGCTATCCGTATGATGGAGTTACTGAATGAGGCTGGATTGCCGGAAGGTGTAGCTAATGTCATCACCTGCAACAAAGAAGAAGCGTCGTTATTGCTTGAACACCCAGATGTGGAAGGGGTTACCTTTGTCGGTTCTACAGCTGTTGGCAGGCACATATATAAGACCGCAGCACAGAATGGTAAAAGGGTTCAAGCTCTCTGTCAAGCGAAGAACCATGCTTTGATACTCGAAGACGCCCCTCTGGAGAGGACAGCAAGGAGCATCATCAACGCTTCTTATGGGTGTGCAGGTGAAAGGTGTATGGCACTCCCTGCTATTGTGGTTCAGCAGTCTATCGCAGATAGATTGGTATCTTATTTAGAGAAGTTTGCCTCTCAGCTTAAGGTTGGATGTGCTTATCATGAGGATTCGCATATGGGACCATTGGTTACGGAAGCTCATCTCAACAAAGTCCTCGGCTACATTAAGAAAGGTATTAATGAAGGAGCTGATCTGGTTCTTGATGGTAGGAATCTAAATGTTAAAGGTTTTGAGAATGGCTTCTATCTTGGTCCTTGTATTTTCGATAATGTTAAACCGGGTATGAGCATAGGTGATGAGGAGATATTCGGTCCTGTCTTAAGCGTGAAAAGGGTTAAGGACTTCGAGGAAGGTTTATCGATAATGAATGCCAGTCCCTTCGCTAACGGTTCGGCTATCTTTACCCAGAACGGGTATTACGCAAGAGAGTTCGCTAAACGCACTCATGCAGGGATGGTTGGTGTTAATGTCGGTATACCTGTTCCAGTAGGCATGTTCCCCTTTTCCGGGCATAAGAACTCTTTCTTTGGTGACCTACACACACTTGGAAAGGATGGTGTTAAGTTCTTCACCGAGTCAAAGTCTGTTACAACGAGATGGTTTGATGAGAAAGAGATGAAGAACAAGAATGTCGATACCTGGGATGGGACAATAGATATGGGTAACTAATGATTAAAATGTAAAGGTAGGAAAGTATTAACATAACAAGGAGTTTTAAATATGAGAATAGCAGTAGTAAACGAAACTAGCGCCGGTGATAAAAACAAAGATATCATTTCAGCTCTGGACAATAGAGGGCATGATGTCATCAATGCCGGAATGAGAGAGAAAGGAGGTAATCCTGAGTTAACCTATATCCACACGGGTTTCCTTTCTGCTTTGCTAATGAATGCAGGGGTCGTCGATTTCATCATTGGAGGATGTGGAACAGGGCAAGGTTTCCTTACCTCTGTGATGCAGTATCCGGGTATGTTTTGTGGTCTGATACAGGTTCCGACAGATGCGTTTCTGTTTGCTAAGATCAATGGAGGGAATTGTATATCGCTGGCATTGAATTTTGGCTATGGCTGGGCTGGTGATGTAAATATGAATTTCATTTTCGATAGGCTTTTCGCAGAGGACTTCGGTAGCGGATATCCGGAACATAGGAAGTCATCGCAGGCTGATAGCAGGAAATCATTGGTTGAGGTGTCTGAAAGCACCCATAAGACATTTAGTCAGATAGTTGAAGACCTGCCAGACAAGGTCGTGAAACCTGTACTGAGTTTTCGTGGAGTGACAGACATTCTCAATATAGATAAGTTGGAAAATAGCCTGTTAAAAAACGCTTTGAAGAAACGAATGTAAGAAAACCTTGATGGAGAAGTGATATGATTAACTTAGAAGCATTAGATAAGGACAGACAAGATAGGGCAAAAGCAATTAAACAATCAGGTAGCATTAAGATAGCTGTCGAAATCGGTAAACTACCTCAGTTCATGGATATAACCCTTAGCGAAGCTGTTATACTTGGTCTACTTAACCAAGGAGTACGGAAGTACATCGGCATATTCGGTCATGGCTCTACTGATTTGGGAAACGCACTACGAATCTACGAAGACGCAAAACTAATTAAAACTTACAACGTACGCAACGAAGTCGAGGCATCACACATAGCATCAGCTATGAAATGGCAGTATAACGAGACCTGCGCTGTGTTTACATCAATCGGTCCAGGAGCAATGCATGCCATCGCAGGCTCACTAACTGCTTTGTCTAATGGTCTTGGTGTATACTACCTGTTTGGCGATGAAACCACCCATAATGAAGGTCCAAACATGCAACAGATACCGAGAATGGAACAGGAGTTATTCTTGAAGCTGACTACAGCAATGGGAAATAGCTATTGCCTTCACACACCTGAAGCGGTTTTCACTGCTATGAAATGGGGTAATGTTACTGTCAACAACCCGAAACATTCTAATCCATTCTACATGTTGCTTCCGATGAACATTCAGGGTAAGACTATCAAAAACTGCAACCTGCTTGAGTTTCCGGAGAAGACCAAACCTCCAAAGCAGGTAACATATGATGAGAGAAGGTTTGAAGAAGCGGTCAATATGATAAGGAAATACAAAAAGATAACGATTAAGATAGGTGGTGGGGCGAAAGATATTCCAACAAAGCCATTACAAGAACTCATCTTAAGGACCGGAAGCGTATTTGTCCATGGACCGAATATTCCGGGGATAATCCCTTATGACGATCCTCTAAACATGACTGTGGGGGGGTCAAAAGGGTCGCTAAGTGGTAATCATGCTATGGAGAATTGCGAACTGTTGATAGCTATCGGGGCTAGGTCTGTTTGCCAGTGGGACAGCTCGGGAACAGCCTGGAAAGAGACCAAGCATATCATCAATATCAATACCAGAGAGGAAGACGTCCTTCACTACAACAGAACAACACCGTTATTAGGAGATGCGGAGGAAGTAATTTTAAGACTTAATAAGAAGCTGAAAGAAAACGGGATTGATAAGTCATCAAATAAAGATTCAGTCTGGGTGAAGGAATGTAAAAACAAAAAGAAAGAGTGGGAGGCATTCAAGCAACAACGCTACGATAAGCAGACCATATACGACGAAAAGTGGGGAAGAGAGCTACTCACTCAGCCATCATCCATCAAAATCGTTTGTGACTTTGCAGATAAGGTCAAAGCAGTGAAGTACTTCGATGCGGGTGATGTTCAGGCGAACGGCTTCCAGATAGTTCAGGACAACGAACCAAACCAGACTTATACCGATACAGGCGCCTCATACATGGGTTTCGCTGTATCTGCTATAGTTTCATGCGGTATTGCTGATAAACCGACATACTCTATCGCTTTTACCGGTGATGGTAGCTTCATGATGAACCCTCAGGTATTAATCGATGCTGTGGAACACAATGTCAAAGCGATGGTTTGCCTGTTTGACAATAGGCGCATGTCTGCTATCTCAGCATTACAGAACGACCAGTATGGAAAGGTCTATAAGACAGACGATACGGTTGAGGTTGACTATGTAAAGATGGCTGAATCGGTAAAAGGGGTTAAAAGTTTTTTCGGTGGGTACTCAAAAAACGTACTGGAAAAAGCATTATCAGAAGCATACGCCTATGATGGACTATCAGTGGTTCATATACCGGTTTACTACGGAGATGACGAGTTAGGTGGTCTAGGAGCATTCGGTAGCTGGAATGTAGGCTCTTGGTGCGATGATGTACAGAAAGAGAAGCATCGAATCGGACTATAAATCTAATATAGATATAAAGGCTGGTTTTATCTTATGAATGAGATTGACTTTCCAAAAGACTTCCTGTGGGGTTCCGCTTCCTCTGCTCATCAAGTGGAGGGAGGCAACGATAAGAGCCAGTGGTGGGCTTTTGAGCAGATACCGGGTAATATCAAGAATGGTGACAAATCTGGCAAGGCATGTGACCACTATAACCGATATAAACAGGACTTTGAGATGTTGAGTAGCTTAAACCATAATGCACACCGCATATCCATCGAATGGAGCAGGATATACCCAGACTCACAAAGCAATACGGATAGAGAAGCTATTGACCATTATCACAAAGTCCTTGATAAACTTCTGGAGCTTAAGATTGAGCCTTTCGTAACTACATTCCATTTCACAATTCCCCAATGGTTCGCCGATATGGGAGGATTTGAAAAACTAGAAAACATTAAATACTACATTGACTTTGTCAGACTGATTGGTGAAGAGTATAGAGATAAAATCAATTACTGGAACACGATAAACGAACCAATGATATACTCAGGAGGAGCGTATTTCAGCGGTGACTTCCCACCTGCGAAGAAAGACTTCTTCTTATGGATGAGGGTCATAAAGAACCTGATTCACGCTCATGCTGAATGTTACCATACATTGAAAAAAGTAAATCCTAAATGCAAAGCTGGATTAGTAAAAGCTATGCCCTATTTCCTGCCTCTTAATGAGAAAAGCCCGATAGACAAGCTCTCAGCTTCAATTGCAGACTTAATAATGAACAAGGTTTATATAGAAGCATTGAAGACAGGATGGATAAAGTTCCCCGTGGGCATGCCATTCGAAAGGATTGAATCGGCGAAAGGCTCTACTGACTTCATCGGTTTGAATTACTACCATAGGACATACTCTACGCTATCCAAACCCTTTAAGACCACCCCTGATACAGATGAAAGGTTAACACGAATCGGTCATACGGTCTACCCGGAAGGCATTTATAAACAGATTATGCGATTGACTAATGAATTATCACTGCCAGTCTATATCACAGAGAACGGCATCGCTACAGATGATGATGAGTGGCGAATAGAATACATTAAATCCCATTTAAAACAAGTTCATAGGGCTATAAAGGATGGTGCTGATGTGAAAGGCTACTTCCACTGGTCGAATATGGATAACTTTGAATGGGCAGAAGGATATTATCCCACATTTGGATTAATCTCCGTAAACAGAGAAGGAGAAATGGATAGGGAGATAAAAAATAGTGCGAAGGTATATTCACAGATAATCAAAGATAATGGTTTCTAAGTTCAGTTCAGGAGGAGCTATATGCACCAAGTAATGTCTTTACCAGTTTGGAAAAAGATAATGTATGCCTGCGGACAGTTCGGGTGGAGCCTAGCATCGTATGGAGTAGGCAATCTGATGACTTACTTCTATCTGCCTCCAGAAGACGCAGGTTCAGCTATCTTCCCCGCATTCTTCTATCAAGGGGGGATTCTGTTAGGATTAACCCTCATAGGCTTAATCACCTTTGGAGGAAGGGTATTCGATGCCTTTACAGACCCGGTTATAGCTGGTTTATCGGATAGGTCTAAATCAAAGTTCGGAAAAAGGCGTAAATATTTGCTGATAGGCTCGTTACCATTTGCTTTGTCCTCTATACTCATCTTCTTCCCGATAGTCCCGAATCAGAGTATGATAAACGCTATATGGGTAGGCGGGATGATTCTGCTTTTCTATCTTTCGTTTACATTTTACATTACACCATTTATGGCTCTGATGAGTGAACTAGGTCATACACCCAAAGAAAGACTCCAGCTAAGCACTATCATCAGCGTGTTCTGGGCATTAGGCTTTGCTGTGGGGAGTTCGACATATACTCTACAATCGCTTTTTGAGGATATGGGGATGACTTCAGTGAAAGCATTTCAAACTGTCATTGTGATTTTCGGAGTTGTATCATTCATATTCCTGCTCATACCGGTAATCTTCATAAACGAGCGTAAATACTGCCACTATCGTATATCCAAAGAAAAGTCCTTCCAAGCGGTGAAGTCAGCCCTCAGGAATCGTAACTTCCGCATATTCACCCTATCTGACTTAGTCTACTTCTTAGCCTTAACCATAATCCAGATAGGGATTAGCTATTATGTAATCGCACTTTTAGAGTTGGATAAGTCCTTAGCATTCCTATTCATGGTCATCATGTTTGTTTCCAGTTTCTCATTCTATGTTCCGGTCAATATTATTGCAAACCGTATTGGTAAGAAGAAGGTGATGATCTTCGGCTTCTTTATGTTCGCAATGGGTTACCTGTTCGTAATCTTCATGGGTAATATACCCCTAATCCCACCATTAATACAAGGTATAGCCATTATGATATGGTGCGGTATTCCTATGGCTATCTTCGGGTTATTGCCAAATGCCATTGTAGCAGACATAGCCGAATACGATGGTATAAAAACAGGGAACTACAAGGCTGGAGTGTATTTCGGAGCAAGAGGTTTGGTTCAGAAGTTTGGCATGTCCATCGGAAATCTGGTCTTCCCTTCATTACTTCTTCTGGGTAAGAGTGCCGAAAACGACTTAGGCGTAAGGTTAAGTGGTGTAGTAGCATTAGTCTTCTGCGTTATTGGATTGCTGTTGTTCCTTCAGTTCAACGAAAAAGAAATTCTAAAAACATTAGCCACACAAGAAAACCTAACAGAGACTGAGCTTAAGAAAATCGATGATATCTAAGAGAATCAAGGAGAATCAATATGGATAAGATAAATGTCGGATTCATAGGATTAGGGAGAATTGCTGATGTTCACTATCCGGGATATATTAACAATAATTATGCCAGACTATACGCAATCTGTGACAGTGATGAAGAAAGAATCCGACAAAGAAAAGAACAATGGAACATCGAAAAAGCATACACGGATTATATGGAGATGCTACAGGACGATAAATTAGACGCTGTCGAGATACTAACACCACAGCTACTACACGAAAAGATGGTCATAAAAACAGCACAAGCACGAAAACACATAGCAGTACAGAAACCCATGACCATCAACCTAAAAAGTGCTGACCGAATGCTGGATGAGGTGAAGAAAGCCGGTGTTGTATTCAAAGTAACCGATAACTACACCTTCTATCCGCCAATTACTCATATGAAGAAAATCATTCAGGACGGCACGATTGGAACACCGACCAACATAAGAATTAAGTTTACTGGTGGGGGTTCTGGTGGATGGGATGTGCCACCGTCAGCTTGGGAATGGAGGATGAAAGAAAAAGAAGCTGGTAGAGGAATACAGACTTTCGACCATGGACATCATCTATGGACTACAGCTTGGTTCTTACTTGGCAGTGTGGAAAGGGTGAAAGCATGGGTAGACTCACTTGATGGGGTTATAGATTGCCCATCAGTCATAATTTGGAAGTATAAAGGTCGGATAGCCTATGGGGTATGCGAATTCGCCCAAGCATCCAATATGCACATACCATCCAGATACTACGCAAACGATGAATGGATAGAGGTTACCGGTACTGACGGCATCGCTTTCATACATCGATGTACCGGTAACATCCACGAAGGACCAGTGATAAGCGTATTCGATGGACATAAATGGAAACGATATGAAGATATCAATAGTGATTGGGGGGAAGGCTTTATAGGAGCAACAAAGAACTTCATACAAGCAGTAAGAGGTGATGCAAAACCACTGCTGTCCGGAGAAGAAGGTAGGGAGATACTTAAACTCGCTATGTCCATACAAAAATCTTCCCGGTTGCGTAGAGAGGTCTATCCGGATGAGATGGATGATAAGAACCCGAAAGCATATACTAAAAAGAAGATAAAACAGGATATAAAGAAGAATTGTGGTAAGAAAAGCTTGCTGAGCCGGCTGGGATTAGGTAAGAAGTCGGCTAAGTATGCCTCACAGGCCGAAGAGCTAACAGAACAACTCGTTTTAGATTTTAATCCAGATTCAGTTAAAAGTTGGAATTGTATTGTGGGATTATATCTTAAAGAAGAAGGCAATTCATGTGAAGCTAAATATGCTTTTAGAATAGAGACAGGCAAATTATCACACGAAAAAGGTGTTCTACCAGAAGATTACGATATATTATTAGAAATACCAAAAGGAGTGTGGGCGATGATATTGCTAAAGAAAAAGCGCCTTGAAACAGCCTTCCTACAGGGTAAACTCAAGATTAAAGGTAAATTGGAAGAAGCATTGAAACTCAGGTCTGCTCTGGGTATATAAGATTAAAACTCCAGCGATGATTTAAACCTCTCAAATACATCAATTAGCTTCTCTGAGTAAATCTGATGAAATATATCACGTATCTCATTCGGTGAATCTATTGTTCTATGGATGAAATCGATTAGATTGTCCCTTCCCAAATTATCATCCAGATAAGCGATGAACCATCCATAAAGGATATACGAATAACGCATATTCCGTTTACCGTTAGGCTCATAGATATACAACTTTTCTAGTGTATCATTATAGTCTATTCTCATTATATCGAAACTAGATTTCAGCTCCTTTTTAGACCTTTCATAGCCGGGACCGCCGAAGTAAACAGCTATACCTTCCCTAAACCACTGAGATAGGTCAAAAGTCTTCAGAAAACCCATATTCTGATAAAGCAAATCGTGGGATAGTTCATGCTTGATTAGCTCATAAAGGTCGATATCTGATTCTTCCATTCGTTTAAGGTTTATAAAAACTTTATCACCAGTATTGATTGTAAATCCAGAAGCCTGAACCTTGATTAATGGGAAGCAGTCGTTAATCTCTTTCAGGTTCTTACAAAGGAAAATGCCTACCTTCTTATTGTAAGAAAGTTCATGGTGCTCCTCATTCTCGGTGAATAACCGGTCAATCCCATCTAAATCATACTCGAGCTGATTTTATAATGGATAAATACTTCATACTTATCAAAGACATAGCTCTTATAGCCAATCTTGACCGGTGACCATGCGAACAATGTCCAGGAAAAAAAGATTACCAAAAACAGAGCCAATGCAATGGGTATCATGATTAACCTAACTAGCCAGGTTTTACTCGTCCTATTCTCCAACATTTGATTTCACCTCCTGTGGATAAAGGCTTTACAATATCCTAGACTTGTTTTTAGGTCTTGGTGCTTTCACCACGAGTATGCGTAAATCCTTATCACTTTCATTATACCAGCAATGGGGTATCTTCTCCGGGCTTTCGATGAGGGTGTCCTTCTCCAGCTCTTTTTTCTCGTCACCAATTTCTACTACACCTTTTCCTTCTAGTATATAGAATGCTACATTGGTGAATGTAACATGTTTTTTGAGAGATTCACCCGGTTTAAGTTTGATGATGACGATTTGGGCTTCTTCCCTATCGTATAGCTTTTTTACATCAACATTGTGGGCATTCTCTACTTTATTTGTTTCGTTAACTTGTATTATTTTCATATAAAAACCTCCCTAGAAAGGATAACAAAAATGTAACAAAATAAAAACCACATTAATATGATATACTTTTATTGGTAATCTTGGATATGTTTATAGGAAGGAATTTAACAAAAAGGGTTATATTCTTTTTCTGTTGAGTTTTTATTAATTATTATGTATTTTTATAAGGTAAAGATATAAGAATTATCTTAAAAAAACTGGTTAAGGAAGTGCATTTTTCGGTTTCTCCTTCTATTATGGATCCCAATTAACCGTTAATGTTCATTCCTAACCAGTCTTTATCAATGGTGCTTGCAAAATATTAAACATCATCTTTAGTGAAGTGTAATTCAAATCTAAAGAATTCTCCCTCATTAATTAACCCATCATTATTTATATCAGAAGAGATAACTAGAAATATCTCCCTATAGGGGTTCTCAATAATAGTATAAATGTTGTCAAAATCATTAATCTGAGATATCTCCCATTCTAGTAAAGTTCTACCTTCATCCAATGTTCTGAGAGGTTTAACCAGGTATTCACCTTCATATTCCTCGTCAAAGTATAATATATGGAAACCATCGTTTTCGAGAAACAACTCATGGTAGCCGTCTTTATATGGAGCCATAACTTTGTATTTACCGAAGTAACTAATATCTTCATATGCTTTACCCGTTTCTATCTCATCAAAGATGGCATCATCCTCAGATGCTGTAAGATAAGCATATGGGAATTGTTCTGTTAAAGTAAATCTTAAAGCAAAAGGTAAATTCATCAATTCAATTACTCCTAAATCCTTGATTATATATTCTTCATCAGCTTGATATATGCTGACAAAGAAATCTTCGTCTATTAAGAAGTCTTCATCCGAACTATTAATATTATTTTCTTCTGTATCGTTATTTAAATTAGCGTTATTATTAACTCCATCCGCTCCTGAACTACATAATAATAGTGAGATTGCCGAGATAATTAATATGAATATTAATGTTATTTTTTTCATTTTAAAAGTCTCCTCTTATAATAAATATTTAAATATAGTAAAGAGTATTAACATTAAATATCATAAAAAATGATTATCCAGGCAATCTATAAGATTTATCTATCCTTATTATTATTTTCTAATAGAAGACATGAATTAATGGTGTGAGTCTATCTTATGTATAGATATAACTCTTATCCCAAACCAGATTTAACTTCCTGCAATGAGGACACCTCTCTACTCTGGATTCGGTGTGTTCTCTATTATAAATGATAGACATAACCAGTCCTATCTCCATCTTACATTCTCCGCATAAGAGTCTGATATTACCTAAAATGTCTTCTTCTTTATCACATATTATATCATAAGCTTTCTTATCTTTTGTCATCAATTTATAAACCCTCCATGAAAAATTGGTTTTAGAAAACAAAAGGTCTCCCTTAATCAAAAAGGAAACCCTTCTTTAGAATTAGGGAATAAAATGTCACTTAAAGTTATACTGTTAATATTATTATGCAAGATTCATACCATGTTTTTATAATATCTAAGATATCCTTCCTATAAAAGATAAACATTTTTTAGAGGATTTATCATCAAGGAAATGAAACCCAATGTTGCTAGAAAACGCAACATAATGTTTCAAATAGACGCATCGATATGTTGCATGTCTCATCTTATTCCATATTTCTTCATCTTTCGCCAGAGGGTGGACCGGTGTATGCCCATACTATTAGCCGTTTGCTGGATATTCCAATGATGATTATTTAGCTTATCGATAATGGTTTTCTTTTCCATTTGTTCATCTGGGCTTAAGTCTGTGTCTTTTGGTTGGGAAGAGCTTTTCTTAGATTTAGTCTTTTCGATGATATGGGTGGATTGACTTGGCTCTAAAACATATTTAGGGAGGTTTTCTGCTTGTATCTCATTCGATTTACAGAATAGCAAAGCATGTTTGATGATGTTCTCCAATTCCCTTACATTACCGGGATAATGGTATGATGAAAGTGTATCCAGAGCTTGTTTGCTTATAGAGCTGATGGATTTGTCCATCTGTCTGCTATATTTCCTCATAAAATAATTCACCAGCAGAGGGATGTCATCCAGTCGCTCCCTAAGTGGGGGTATGTTTACTGTTACCACATTGAGTCTATAATACAAATCTTCCCTAAAGCTCCCCCTTGATACCATTTGCTTTAAATCCTTATTGGTGGCGCAAATGAATCGGATGTCTACCTTTTCCTTTTTGACCGACCCTAAAGGAATGATCTCTTTCTCCTGAAGTGTCCTTAGTATCTTTACCTGCATATTCATCGAAATGTCGCCGATTTCATCCAGGAAAATGGTTCCTTCATCAGCGGATTTGAATAAACCTATCTTATTACTGACCGCACCGGTGAATGCGCCTTTCTTGTATCCAAATAACTCACTTTCCAGCAGGTTGTCGGGTAAGGCGGCACAGTTTACCACCAGGAATGGTTTGTCCTCTCGTCGGCTAAGATTCTTTATAGCTGATGCGACCAACTCCTTTCCCGTTCCGCTTTCTCCATAGATTAGGGTGGTTAGATCACTGGTAGCTATCTCTGGAAGGTAGCTGAGTTGTTCTTTAAACTTCTTGTTCTGTGTTATGATGTTTTGAATGGAGCTTTCATTCTTTACGATAGCTGGGGGTGTTTTGACTGGTTCTGATGGTTTTATGACTTCTATTTGTCTCAATAGGTTGGTTTTTATGTCTTCGGCTATCTCTTTGTTAAGGCTCTCGCTACCATATATGCTCCTTTCCCGTTCCATGAATCTTTCATATTCGATAGTGGTTAGGGCTAGGGATATATCCTCACCCAATCTATCGAAGAGGTAAATCTCTTCATCATTAAAGAATTGCCTTGAAGAGGAATAGACATTCAAAGCACCAACCACTTCTTTACCTACCCAAAGCGGGATAGTGATTGAGGAATGGAAGCCTTTATCTTTTATGCGGTCTCTCCAGAAGTCGAATCTCTTGTCTTCATCGATATTGTTTGATATATAATGCATGCCTTCCCTGATTACTTTTCCGGTGGGACCTCCGCCTTCTGGTAGACTTTCGTTGGATGAAATACGGATGCCTTCCAGGAAAGACATATCAGCTCCGCTATACACCACGGGTTTGACTACGGATGTCTTATAATCTTTGATGCCGACCCATGCCAGCATAAACGAGCCTTTATCCGAGATGATACGGCAAACCTCTTCCAATAGCTTATGGAAATCTTTAATCCTTACAATGGTTTCGTTTACCTCGCTTAATAAGAAGTACATTCTATTTAAGTTGCTTATCCTCTCCTGAGCTTGCTTAAGCTCCGTAGCATCGTGGCAGGTGTATAGAATGGTGCCTTCGCCGATAGAAACCTCTTTTACATTTACAAGAAGGGTTTTATGTATCCCATGTTTGTTCTTTATCTTTCTTTCTATATTTGTAATCTCTTTCTTTTTCTTAAACTCTTTCCAATCGAAGACATCATTACCCAGTAGACTGGATATGTTGCTGAATCCCTGTATCTCTTCCTCGGTATGACCAAATATGACTTCAGCATTGGGACATATATAAGTGAAGCTTCCGTAATTATCTGTGATGAATAAGGCATCTGATATGCTGTTCAAGGTTATTCTATGGAGCTTTTCGCTCTCTCTAAGGGCATGTTGGGATTTACTTTCCTGAGTAATATCATGAATTATGATGAGTGTTCCATTGATGTTTCCCGATTTGTCTTTTATTGGAGCAGCAGTCTCATTAATCACACTCTCGTTTCCATCTTGTGATATAAGCAAAACACTGGAAGCGACTTCTATCTTATGAGGGGTTTTCAACACTTTATCCAGCGGGTATTGAATTAAGTTACCTGTCTTTGGTTCTTTAACTATTAATGTCTCATTAATCTTCTTTCCTACAGCATTTTCTTCTTTTATTGATATTAGTTCTTCTGCCTTGGAATTGATGAGGTTTATTGTTCCGTTCCTGTCTGTGGTTATTATTCCATCGGTAATGTTTTTAAGTATAATGGATATCCATTTTCGATTATCCATAAGTTTTGTTTCGGATTGATGTTTATTTAATGCTATTCTTACATTGAAGTTAAACTCGCACTTGTTGGCTGGTAGATTGATAATTCCATAATAGTTTGTGGTCTTTATCAGGGTTGGGATACGGTCTTTACCCTTATCGTTTATGTAAACAATAGGGATATGATATCGGGAATTAATCTGATGGGCTATCTCTATACTGGACATTTCATTATCGAAGTTTAAGTCTATCAAGAACAAATCCGGCAAATCTTCCTTTGTCTTTTGCGATATGTTTTCCATTGAGCTTAGACTATATATAATTTTATATTTATACTGGTTAATAAGTTTTGATACTTCTGTGGTTATACCGTCATTTTCGGTGATTACTGCTATTTTTTGTTTATTCATAAAATTTCCTGGTTATCTTATTTTTATGATTTGGCTTAATATTTGCTTATTAAATTTTAGATAGAATATCAGTTTTATAATGGTGTTTAATTATAGTTGATGTCATAACAATCCATAATTTAATAGAATCCTCACCTAGCCTCTCCTTATTAAGGAGAGGGAAAAGTAAAATTTGTGGGTGTATTTTACCCAAATTTTTACGAATACTTCTCCCTTAGCAAAGGATGCGTCTCCAAAGCAGACGAAAATAGATGAGGGATTCTAAAAAGTAATGAGATTAACTATAAATATGTCTATTTTGAAAGATAATAACAAAACCATGG
This sequence comes from uncultured Spirochaetia bacterium, assembly GCA_964447635.1. Classification (GTDB taxonomy): domain Bacteria; phylum Spirochaetota; class UBA6919; order CAYUUC01; family CAYUUC01; genus CAYUUC01. The sequence goes on along the minus strand of CAYUUC010000033.1, from coordinate 3,770 downwards.
AAACAATAAATAACGAATCGATAAATACCTCTGATAAGAAAGAAAAAGCAATATGCTGCGATGTTGATGGAGTGATAACGAATTTCGGCGATGCTTACCGTAAATGGCTTAGTAAGAACCACCCTAAAGTTAAGATTAACCCCGATTCCTATCATTGCGGTGTCCCCTTCGAGCTGGGTAAAGACTTTGTGGCTGAGTTCTGGAGGAGTGGGGCTATCAGGGAAATGGATCATTTTCCCGGAGCTAAAACATATTTTAATAAACTCTCTCTTAAGTATGATATGTATATTGTCACTGCTATCAATCCTAACTATAGCGTTCAGAGAACTAAAAATCTAAAAGGTTACAGCTATAAGTCGCTAACACTTATCCATAAGAGAAAGACTGATTGGATTATAAATTATCTGAAGCCTGATATCGCCATTGAAGATAAACCTGCTAACATCAAGACCTTATCAAAAGCAGGCATTGATGTATATTACCCCGCATATGTCCCTTATACAAAGGATATGGAAAAATACGGCACTCCGTTTAACTCGTGGAAACACCTTTGGGAATTGCTAAGATAAACTTAATTAAATTGGTTTATAAATTGCTTATCTATACTTTTTTAATTATTCTTTAATAAAACACAAAAGGCACTAAGGCTTATGGACAAATCAGAACTATTAAAAAAGGTCAAGCAAATCGAGATACGCACCCAGAAGGCAGTCGATGAGATACTCTCCGGTAATTACCGTTCGGTATTCAAGGGGAGAGGGATTGAGTTCGACAGTGTTAAAGAATACACCTTCGATGATGACATCAAGGACATTGATTGGAATGTAACTGCCAGAAACGACAAAGCCTACATTAAGACTTACGTTGAGGAAAGGGAGCTTAATGTAATAATAGCGGTAGATACATCAGCCTCGCAAAACTTCGGTACCAAAAGGATTAAGAAAGACATAGGTCTGGAGGTTGCGGGTCTGCTTTCCTTCTCAGCTCTTAAGAATCAAGATAAAGTGGGGTTAATGCTTTTTTCAGATGATATCGAGCTATTTATCCCTCCTAAGAACAGCAAAACACATGTATTGAGGATACTCCGGGAAATTGCTAACGAGAGGGAATCCGGGAAGGGGACTAATCTTAACCTCGCTATGGAGTACCTCACACGAGTACTTAAGAGGCGGTCTATCATCTTCTTCCTATCAGACTTCATTACGGATGAGGATTATCGCAGGTCTATCAAAATCATTGGTAAGAAGCATGACTTCATCGGTGTTAAGATATATGACCCTATAGAAAGGGAAATGCCGGATGTGGGCATGATACGCATCATTGATAACGAAACCGGGGAAGAGCTCATCTTCGATTCGTCGGATAGTAGAGCGATGAACAGGTATTTCCAAACCAATACCCGGGAAGATGAGATAACCCGAAGGTTGTTTTCAAGTTTTAACATTGACTTTATAAGACTCAGCACTAATGATGATTACCTATTGACACTGGTAAAGTTCTTCAAACTCAGGCAGAAAAGGAGATGACGGACCTATTCATGGTTGATGTGATTACTATAAAGAAGAAAGCATTCATGATAACCCTAGCTACACTGCTATTAACGATTACAACTGGTTCATTGTTTGCAATCGATATTAGCATATCCGTTGAGAATATTCTCAATACAGCGGATAAACTGAATTTGGTTGTAAAGATAAGATACAATAAATCCATAGAGCAAATCAACTATCAGAAGAGTGAAATCAAACCTGACCAGCCAATTGACCTTGGAGATAATGTAATCCCGGTTGAAGCGATAACTGGTAGTGTAAATAAGCCCGGACTCTCCTATGATATTTTAATGGATGATGAGGTCCTTTACAATTCCTCATCTGATGGTCAATATATAACCGATAAGATAGTATATACTTTTCAAGTCTTCGAGATTGATGACCTTTACATAAAACCTCTTATGTTATCCTATCGTTTCGGTGAACAGGAGAGGGACTTATATACCCAACCCATACCCATTCTTAGTCGTAAGATGGTTGTTATCCGTAATGAACAGGGACAAATAGCTTTACGAGGATTGAAAGCCCCTTTTGGTGAGGAATCGGGGATTTCTCCGATTATCATAATCCTCTCTATATTGGCTTTAGTCACGGTTGTCTTGCTGATTGTCCTTCTAATAATACGAAAGAAAAAGACTGAACCGGAGAAACCTCCCATGAGCCCATTGGAGGAGGCTTTGGATAGGTTACGCAGGTTGAAGCATTCCACTTTAGTTAGTGATGGTAAGATTAAGGAATATTACATGCAGCTTTCCGATATCGTAAGGCGATTCCTGGCTCATAAGTTACACTTAACCATCATGGAGAGTCCGACTGATAAAGTCAGAGAGATGCTGGGCAGAAGCATATTCGACCCTGACCAGGTTAATCGAATCGTCGACTTTTTGAAGCAATGTGATAGAGTAAAGTTTGCCAAGTATGTTCCACCGGAAAGTTCGATTAGCTATGACTCTGACCGGGCTTATGATATCGTAACCAGCTTTCGTGAAAGAGAACCAGAATTAGTGAACGCTTAAAGATAAGGATGGATTTAGTTTATGTTTAGATTTGCACACCCATTATTCTTGCTACTGCTACTCGTGATACCTTTGGTTTTGTTTATAAGATTATACAAGGGGAAGAACCCATTTAAAAGTGTATTATCATTCTCATCTATAGAGTTTTTCAAGCGGATAAAAGCATCATCATCATTCTGGAAGAGGTATACAGGGTTAATCCTTCTCTTGCTGTCCTATGCCTGCTTTGTCATCGCACTAACTCGTCCCCAAACCATGAGCGATTATGTTAACATCCACTCTGAGGGGATAGACATCGTCCTGGTGCTGGACCTGTCCGGTTCAATGAGCTTTGTGGATGGTATCCCGGAAAACATAGACCAGCCTGAACAAAGGGGAACTAGCCGTATATACATAGATAGAGAAGGGAGTGTACAAAACAGGCTGGATATTGCTAAGAAGATACTAATAGAGTTCATCGAGAAACGCCGTCAGGATAGGGTAGGACTAGTAGTCTTCTCGGATTACCCATACACGGAGTCCCCGGTGACCATCAGCCGGGATATCATTCAGCAGAAGATAAGGAACATCGACTTCTCCGGGACTAAGGGTCAGTCTACGGCTATCGGAGATGCTATCGTTTCAGCTGTGAATAAACTCGTTCAATCAAAAAGTAAGAGCAAGGTGGTGATATTAACTACTGATGGGAACAGCAATCGCGGGGAAGACCCCATTGCTATGGCTCAACTCGCTTCTGATGAAGGGATTAAAGTCTACTGCATCGGAATAGGTGGTAAGGAAGAAGTGCTACGCCCTCAGGAAGGTCTGACCAATATAGAACGGGATTGGACGGTTTACGAAGAAGTTCCCATGGAGGATGGAGAAAGGCTTGACGAGGAAACCCTTCGTAAGATTGCCAGTATAACCGGGGGTAAATTCTTTCGGGGGTCTGATGAAGAGGAGCTTCGTCAGATTTACAATGAGATAGACACTCTGGAAAAGTCAGAGGCTGATTTCGAAAATATCTATATTAACTATAAAGAACAATTCTTTCCTTTCGTGGTAGGGGGATTAGTATTATTAATCCTGGCTTTTTTACTTAAGAATACATTCCTTAGAATTTTACCTTAATAGATTCATTTTATAACTGTACATTCTATAAACGGTATAATACCAAAATTCGATAATTGTAAGAAATACAAAGAGACCCTCCTAATATCCTCTC
>CAYUUC010000032.1:0-20021 GCA_964447635.1 uncultured Spirochaetia bacterium | reverse complement strand
AAATGTTGTTAATTTGGATTAACTATAAAGGAGAATAACCACTATGATGAGATCATTGTATTCCGGTGTAACCGGATTAAAGAATCATCAAACCCGAATGGATGTTATTGGTAATAATGTAGCCAATGTTAACACCAATGGGTTTAAAAGAGGTAGAGTAATATTTCAAGATTTATTATCACAAACCATTCAAGGAGCTTCCCGACCTAATGTAGAAAGAGGTGGAGTTAATCCCAAACAGGTAGGTCTCGGTATGAAGCTAGGTGCGATAGATACCATTATGACCCAAGGAAGCATTGAGACTACAGGTATCAAAACCGATGTAGCAATACAGGGTGATGGCTTTTTCATTCATAAAAATGGTGATGTTGAGTTATTCACCAGACAGGGTAATTTAAATGTAGATAGTGAATTCCACCTGGTTAATCCAGCTAATGGGTTTAGAGTTCAAGGATGGAATGCAGAGATTACCGCTGATGGAGAATGGGTTATAAATGCTGGTAGTGGTACAACCGAAGATGTGATTATTCCGGTAGGTGAAAAAAGTCCAGCTAAAGCTACCTCCCGTATAGAGTTAAGAAGTAATCTAGATGCCCGTGTAGACCAAATTCAGAACGCTGAACAAGCTACTCCAGAGGAAATAAGAACAGGAATTGTTAGAGATGTAGATGTCAATTTCTATGATTCTGAGGGAAACCTTTATCAAGGAAGACTTAGAATGGCAAAAATAGGGGTGAATACATGGCAGGCTTCTGTAGAAAGTATAGAAGGTGAAAACTATGTAGAAGGTTCAGCAAGGATAGATGTAGGCATTCCAGGAAATACAAATATAGATACTGGAGAAGTTGGTGCTAATGATGCTATTATACTTACATTTGATGAAAAAGGTCAATTGTCAGCCATTTCCGAGACGCTTAATCCTGATGATATGATAACCACCGGAGAATTGACAGCCAATCTTTCTGTTAGAATTAATGATGGAACTGTTAGTCCAGATGGTAATCAATTAGGTTATTTACAGAATGTCGAGATATCTTTTGGTAATGTAGGCGATGTTGGAAACAGTGTAACCCAGTTTGCTGAAGATTTCTCCACAAAGATGCATGATTTTGATGGTTATACTATGGGATATATGACAGGGTTCCAGATTGATACAGAAGGTGTGGTAACAGCTTTCTATGATAATGGTACAATGAGAGATGTTGCTCAATTGGCAATGGCTTCATTTACCAATCCTAATGGATTAGAGAAAGCTGGTGATACTTATTTCATAGAGACTATAAATAGTGGTGGAGCTATGAGGGGTGTTCCCGGGACACAGAATAGGGGAACAATACTTCCAGGCTCTCTGGAAATGAGTAATGTCAATCTTGCTGATGAGTTTACTGATATGATTGTTACTCAGAGGGGTTTCCAGGCTAACTCACGAACCATAACTACATCAGACCAGATGCTTCAAGAATTACTTACATTAAAGAGATAGTATTATAGAATGGAAAAAGTAATTTCAGATTAATAATTAATGTAAGTTATTGAAGTGTAATAATGAAAAAGGGCTGGCTTGATAGTGGTTATAGCCCTTTTTTTCATTATATAGTTAAGGATAAGTTGATGATAAAAGTGACAAAACTAAATGGTGACAAGTTTTATATAAATCCTCATCTGATAGAGTTTATGGAAACAACACCTGATACAGTAGTAAGGATGATGTCAGACCGTAGAATAATAGTAAAAGAAAGCCCTGAAGAATTAATAGAATTAATCATCCATTACAGGCGAGCGATTGGATTAATAGGAAACGATACACCTTTATAAAAAGTTGTTATTTTGATAATCTTTATTAAATTTAATTAGTGTATATATTTATGCTAATTAATACCGAGAATATAAAATAGAAGATAGTATAAAACATATAATATGTTTATAAGGGGTAAGAGATGGATATAACCACAATTATCGGATTGATAGCGGGAATGGTATTTATAGTTTCTGCTCTTTTACAGCAACCATTACCAATACTTAGTTGGGTAAATGGACCATCAATTTTAATTACCGTTGGTGGTCACTTATCTGCTTTTATGATTGCTTTCCCACTCAAAAGGGTATTGAGTTTATTTAAAGTAGGAAGTAAAGTATTTAACCAACCAAAGATTGACTATATACAGTTGATTGAGACACTTGTAGAAAAGTCAGAGAAAGCAAGAAGAGATGGATTATTGGCATTGGATGATGAGACTGAAGATATTGATGATGAATTTCTCAAAAAAGGAATACAGTTGGTCGTTGATGGAACTGAACCTGAGTTAGTAAAAGACATCATGCATCAGGAATTAAATAAATTAGAAGAACGACATGCCAGATCAAGAGATATGTTCGACCTATTAGGAACATTGTCCCCAGCATTTGGACTACTCGGGACGCTTATAGGATTGATTGGTATGTTATCCAATATAGGTGGAGATAAAACAACAATAGGTGTTGGAATGTCAACAGCTTTGATTACTACTCTTTATGGTTCATTCCTAGCTAATTTCCTGTATATACCGATATCTAAGAAGTTAGAGACCAGAAGTGCTGATGAAGTATTAGAGAAAGAGATAATGTTGGAAGGAACTCTATCAATACAATCTGGAGAGAACCCCAGGATTTTAAGACAGAGATTAGCATCCTACTTACCTCCATCAATAAGGTCTCAGATTGCTGGTAGAGAACCTACATTATAAATATAACAGTGAGGAAATAAATGGCAAGAGAAAAAAAGAGAAAAGGAGTAAAAAAAGTAATAACACCCGGATGGATGGTTACCTATGGTGATATGACCACCCTTTTACTCACATTCTTCGTTCTAATGTTCACTGTTGCTGAAATAGATGGTCAGGAGCTAAAACTGATCCTTTCTTCATTTACAGGGTCTTTTGGTATACAAACTGGAGGTCTAACCTTACAAGAAGGACCTTTAGCCGAAATGGGACAACAGATAGAAACCCTTCCTTCATCCACAGCCGGAGATACTTTAGCAGAACTACAAGAGAAAGCGGTAAGTCTGAAACAGGATATAGAACAGGAAGACCAGGTGGAGATAGTGATTGAAGAGCGAGGTTTAAAGATAATGCTTTTAGGGGATACATTCTTCCATCCCGGTTCGGCAAGATTGACCAACCAGGGTATACGGAAGGTGGAGCGAATTGGTGAATTTATTAGAGAGTTGAAAGGACAAGGTGTAGAATACGATTATGAAGTTCTTGTAGAGGGTCATACCGATAATACACCAGTTTCTAAAAAATATGTCCAATATGATAATAATATTGAATTAAGTTCAGCTCGAGCTACTGCAGTTGTAGAACACTGGATTTATACTCAAGGCTTAAATCCAAAAAGAACAACAATAGGTGGAGAGACTGATAATAAATTCCGTTGGACTGGTCTAGGTGAATACAAACCAATAGCAAGTAATGATACTCCAGAAGATAGAGCTAGAAACAGAAGGGTAGAGATAATAATCAAGAATAAAAATACAATAAGGAATGAATAATACATTTAGGTAGCCTGTAAGTTATCAAAATATTAATGTAAAAAACTTAGGTAAAAATTAGAAATTACCGATAGAATAATAAAATGTTTAATATAAATAACTTTTCACAGAGGATATAAATATGGCTGGTGAAAATGAAGCATTAAATGAGCAAAATGAGTCCCAAGAGGATGAGAGTAAAGTTCAAGGTTTCTTAAGAAGTGGAGTAGCTGGATTAATAATAAGAATTTTAGGATGGATGGTTGCTATTCTAGTAGGTGTAGGATTAATGTTTTTAACAGCATATGCTGTGGACCTTTTCAAAGATGATGATCCTGCTGATAAAAGCATAGTAGACCCTAGAGAGTTCACCAAACCACCAATATATAGCGTTCATCCTTTAGATACTTTTACAATAACTCTTGACAAAACAGATGATGATGAAAAAACCACAATGGTTACAGCTGAATTAGTTTTAGCTTATCCTCCGGATAGTAAAGAGATTGGCTCTGAATTAAACCAAAGAAATGAGCAATTATCAGATGTTCTACAAAGCATAATTGCTCAGAAAAACTTTGAAGATATTAATACAGCCGACGAAAGGGAAAACGAATTAAAGTTAGAATTGATAGAAGCTGTCAATAGAAATTTAATTAATAAAGGTATAGTGGATATTTTTATAACCCAGTTTGAAATATCCAGATTCTAAGTTAAATTAAAATTAAATTAAAATTCCTTTATTATAATATATTAGGGATTATTAACAAAATATATTAAAGAGGGCAACATAAAATGACTGATGTTCTATCCCAAGACGAAATAGATGCTCTATTAACAGCAATCTCCGATGGAGATGGTGGAGAAGTTGAAGAGGTTGGTGGTAAAGCAGAATTTAGGGAAAGAAGTCCAGAAAGGAAAGTCAAAATATATGACTTCAAAAGACCTGATAAATTCTCTAAAGACCATCTAAGAACATTAACTAATATGCATGAGCAATTTGCTAGATTAGCTACCACAGCCTTATCTGCTCAACTAAGAACACTAGTTCATCTGCATGTTGCGTCTGTTGACCAGCTAACCTATGAAGAATTTGTAAGGTCTATCCCAAGTCCAACCACTATGGGTATCATAGCAATGGACCCATTAAAAGGTCAAGCAGTATTGGAGATCGACCCTACTATCACTTTTACCATTGTTGACCGAATCTTCGGTGGTCGAGGGGAAGTCATGAAGATGAACCGCGAATTAACCGAGATTGAAAACCAGGTTATGGATACAATAATGGTAAAAATGCTGGCTAATCTTAGGGAAGCATGGGCAACTGTTATAGATTTGAGACCAAGAATTGTTAACATAGAACTAAATCCTAATTTTACTTCAGTTGTTGCACCAAGCGAAATGGTAGTATTAGTTACCCTGGAAACCAAAGTATCTGATGTTGAGGGTATGGTTAATTTCTGTATCCCGTATATTGTTTTAGAACCAATTATATCAAAGCTTAGCGCTCAATATTGGTATGCAAGCGTTAAAAGAGGATATAGTAGAGAAAACTTTAATACTATAAAAGAAAGATTAGGTTCTATTGCTGTTGATGTTATAGCTCAATTGGGTAGTGTTGATATAAGCATAAAAGATATTATTAATTTGCAGGTTGGAGATACAATCAAACTATACAATTCTAAGATTACTGATGATTTAATACTTAAAGTAGGAAATAGAAGTAAGTATTATTGTAGACCGGGTGTAGTAGGTAAAAGAATGGCTGTTCAAATTAAGCAACAAATCGAAGAAGTAAAAGAAGATATCTTTGATGAGGTTATGGAGGGAGAAGAGAATGAATGATAAAGAAAAAAATAACGAAGGTGCTTTGACTAGTGAGGAAATAGAAAAGCTCTTATCTGGTACTAGTGATATCGATTTTGATTCTACCGATATTTCTCAACCTATATCATCAGATAGGGATAATGAAGTTAAAGCAGAAACCACAATTCTTGCTAATCTTATGTCTCAAGCTATCTATTATCAGACTATAGTATTCGAAAGAACCTATGGAAAAGAAGTAACCCACTCCAATGTTAAAGCTGCCATTAAAGATGGAAACCAAATAATCCAGGATATCGAAGGAAAAAAATTCATACAAATGAGTTTGAATTACATCGAAGGTCTCAAAGGGCAGAACATAATCATAGTTAATTCAGAAGATGCTTTAAAACTTGTTGAACTATCATCAGGACAGATGGAAATAGACTTGAATGAAAATGTTATTGCATCTTTCACAGAATTAATGGTACAACTAATACGAGAGACAAACGCTTATCTATCTAGAAGATTCCAAAGACCTATTGCAACATCAAGCCCAAGGAATGAAATAGCTGAAAGTGCTTCTAGGTTAAGGATATCATCAGGTGCTCAGACTGTTCACATCTCTTACAACCTCAATCCTGAAGGTCTAGCGCCAATTAAGATACATCAGATAATCGATGTACAATTCGCTAAAGAGTTGATTAGACTGTCCAAAAGCTCTAAAGATGCAGAAGGTTATAGTTTGGTGGATTCTGAGCAGGATGAAAGAAAGAAAGCATCTATTACCATAAGACCAGTCCAATACTCTAATCTGGAAAGAGTTGCTAATATCGTTAGCCAAGGTAATATCGGTTTACTGTTGGATATTGATATGGAAGTAAGTGTAGAGTTAGGAAGAACCAAAGACCAGATTAGAAAAGTGTTAGGTTATAGTGAAGGAACAATAATAGAACTGGAGAAGCAAGCAGGGGAACCTGTGGATATACTAGTGAATGACCATTTAATCGCTAAAGGTGAAGTTATGGTCATGGATGATATGTTTGGTGTTAGAATAACACAGATATTAAACACGAATGAAAGATTAGATAATCTTTTTTAATTGAATTAATTTATATTAACTTATTAAAAAATATACCCTTCCAATTATCGTAAATCCCATAAAAATATAATCTTTATATAGTTATAATGTTTTTAAGATTTTTTTTTAATACTTAATAGTGGCAAATCGTAAGTAAATTTTTTTTTATTTAAAAAAAAAGTTAGTATCAATTCACATAAATTGAAATAATGATTATAAGAACATTCTGTATATATATATAGTTAAGATTGCTCTAAAAAAGCGATAGAAGTATTGACGATAAATCGGGATTTTTATAAAATATATATCATGTATTGTGTTATTTAATTTATATGGGGAGGGGGTAGGATGCGTTATAATATAAGTAAAGTGTCCTTTAGTGTTATTTTTGTAATTATATGTACCCTGTTTATAGCAAACTCAGCCTATTCACAGCCTGTGAATTCTGAGATTAATGATAATAGTAATAATAATGAAGGGAGTTTTTTAGATACAGATTCTGATGATTCCGTTGTAAATAATGACTCAGATTCTGAAAATTTCTTGTCTGATTCAGGAAATGCAAACTTCTTTCCAATGCTTATGTTACTAGTATTGTTAATAGGAGCTATCTATTTAATAATTAGATGGATTACCAAAAAGAAGAATATCAGCTTTGTAGGTTCTGAGTTTGCTAAGGTAGAGGGTACAAAAGCTCTTGCCTTAAACAAATATTTACAACTGGTCAATATAGGAAATAAGTATTATATATTGGGTATAGCAGATAATTCCGTAAATCTAATAAAAGAAATAACAGATAAAGAACAGATTGATTTAATTAGGTTAGATTTAAGTCGGTCTAAACCTATTAAATCGTTCGTCGATCAGTTCAAAAACACCATTAAGAACCTTGTAGGGATAAAATCCAAGAAGGATAATAAGAAATTTAAAAAACAACTAAAGAATCAAAATGAATATGATTCATTCTATAGATATGAAGAAGACCTCGAAAAAAGTGAAGAAGATATAACTAAAGAGGATGAAGAATCCACTTATGATGATGAAGATAGTAGAGAAGTTGAATATGAAGACTTTTATGATACCTTCGATAAATTTCCTCATGAAGATAATTCTACAGATAAAGAAAAAATTTCTTCAGATATTAAGCAAAAAAAATATCATAAAAATCTAAATATTTCCGAAAAAATTGATAAGAATAAAAATCTATATAAAGATGTTAATGTTGATAAAGATTATACTGATGTTAGTAATGACAATTTAACAGAAGATAAAGAGACCTCAACATCAGATAATCAGGAAATTGACGGGTCAAATTTTGATTTTATTAAAAGACAACGGGAACGCCTTGCTAATCTTGGTATAAATATTGATAGAAATCAAAATAAATAGTATTAAGTGAAGCTATTTTTACTTTTCTATATTAGATTATGTGGGATTTATCGGTAAATTGGAGGGGAATCTTGAGAAGAATTAATATATTGAATAAATGTATAGTGTTATTAAAATTCTTTGTAGTATTAATAGTACTAATTATACTTCCAGCTACTTTGATAGCTCAACCTGGTTCCATAGAGCAACCCAGTGTTGAAGAATCCATCCAGCAAGACTCCTCCGATGATTCAGGTCTACCAATACCTAAAATCCCGTTCATAGAAGAGGCTGACGAACCACAGGAAGTGGGAACTGCTTTCTCTATTATAATCCTATTGACGATATTAAGTCTTGCTCCTTCTATAATTATACTTTTCACATCATTTATCCGGATTGCGATTGTATTTAGTTTTGCCAGGACTGCTCTTGCTACTCAGCAAGTTCCTCCTAATCAGGTTTTATATGGTTTAGCTTTGATTTTAACTTTTTTCATAATGGCACCAATATTTGGTCAAATTTACGATAATGCCTATCAACCTTATCAAAACGGCGAATTAACCTTTGAAGAGTTTACAGAGAAAGCGATGGAGCCAATTAGAGAATTCATGTTTAGACAAATGGATAATGATAATGCTAAAAAGTCATTAAAAATGTTTCTAAAATTGGGTAACATTCCTAATCCAAAAACACCGGAGGATGTGCCATTACATGTTTTAGTCCCCGCTTTTGTATTAAATGAATTAACAACAGCCTTTATGATAGGAGTTTTAATTTTTATACCATTTATTATTATAGATTTAATTGTATCAAGTGTATTATTGTCAATTGGGATTATATTTCTGCCACCAGTTATCGTTTCCTTACCGATAAAGATAATCTTATTCGTTTTGGTTGATGGGTGGAACTTCCTGGTGGAGGGATTAATAAAGAGTTTTACTTAGCATGTAGTTAGAAGGAGCAATAAAAGATGAATGATGCTACGATAGCGAAAATAATGTATGATGCTTTATCTACAACCTTGTTAGTTGCTGCTCCAATATTAGGAACCAGCTTGGTTGTTGGTTTAATAATAAGCATTATACAAACCACCACATCCATACAGGAACAGACTTTAACATTTGTTCCAAAGATTGTGGTTACTTTTTTGGTGATTATGTTCTTAGCTGGCTGGATAGTAGCGGTTTTGACCAATTACACCGAAAATCTATGGAATTTTGCTTTTTCTTTATAAAGTTTTAGAGGGGTTATTTAATGGATTATCTTATGCCTTTTTTAAGAGGTTTAGAGTTCTATGTTTTAATAATGATAAGAGTTTTCACCATGTTGTCTTTTACCCCAATATTTTCTAATGCAGTTATTCCAGCTAGGACCAGGATTTTCCTGGCTTTGGCAATATCCTTAGTGTGTGTCAGCTTTTTAGAACAGCAAATCTTCTTTCAACCCTCTGATAACTTAATGCATTTTGCTTTTTATGTTATAAATGAAGTAACAGTTGGTTTCTGTATAGGTTTTAGTTTATTAGTCTTCTTTGCTATATATCAGTTATCGGCGCAATTCTTCAGCTTCCAAATCGGTTTCGGTATCAGTAGTGTTTTTGACCCATTATCCCAAGTACAAATCCCTATCACAGGTCAATTTCAATCATTAATTGGAATATTGATATTTATAGGTATTGGTGGTCTTCAAGCATCAATCAAAGCGGTAATTGAAAGTTATTCTGCTTTCGGTATCGGTGGGATGCATAAGGTTATGACTACTTTTCCAGAATTCATATCTAAAGGATTTTTTGATGCTTTTAAGATTGCTGCTCAAATAGCCTTGCCGATTATGGCTACTCTATTTATAATCACAGCATCACTTGGATTGTTGGCTCGTTTTGCCCCTCAGATGAATTTATTGATGATAGGTTTCCCTATTTACATCTTAGTTGGTCTTATGTTCCTTATTATGTATACTCCGATTTTTATTGATATTACCGGTAATGTGATAGAAGAGTTCTTTAGAGCTATGTTCAAATTCTTTAGGTTGGTGGGGGGTTGATATGTTCGATGAGATGTTATTAAAATATTATGAAGAATCTACATATTCACCCGGAATATGCCGACCGATACCGGATATTCTCGATTTACAGATGTTTGCCAATCCTGAGGATGAAGGTAGAACAGAAGACCCGACAGATTATAAGAAGAGGAAAGCCAGAGAGGAAGGCAGGGTAGCTAAGTCACAGGAGTTTACATCTGGATTACTTATCATAATAACAATAGTAGTCTTTTTCCTCTTTGGAGGGTATATACAAAACAGTATAAAAGAAGTATTCCATAACTCCATAGGAAAGGTTGGGGATTATACTATAACGGTAAAATCCATGCCGGAAGTGTTGAGTTATGTTTTGAGCAAGATATTAATCATATTAGCCCCAGTTCTTGGAGCTGCGGTGGTGATGTCTTTAATATCTAATTTTGCTCAGGTTGGTTTCATGTTTACCACAAAACCATTACAACCTAAGTTTAATAAGATTAAACCTAAATTCCAGAGGATATTCTTCTCCAAAACCACCGCATTTAACTTATTAAAGTCTATATTGAAAGTGGCTTTAATCGCAGGAACTCTATATCTATTATTAAGTTTATTCATGCAAGATTTATTAATGCTTGGGACTAAAGAAATAAACCAGTCATGGGACCAAGCCGGCTTTATAACTCTTATTGTGTTGGGGAGTATCTCTCTTCTACTATTTGGTTTATCAATAATTGATTTCTTCTATCAGAAATGGGATTTTAAACAAAATTTAAAGATGTCTCGATATGAATTAAAAGAAGAAAGGAAAGATACTGAAGGAGACCCTTTTGTTAGACAGAGACTTAGAGAGAAGATGAGGGAAATCTCCAATAGAAGAATGATGGAAGAAGTACCAGAATCGGATGTGGTGGTAACAAACCCAACACACTTTGCAATCGCTATTTCATATAAAGAGGATGTACATCAAGCACCCATTGTAGTAGCAAAGGGACAGGATTATGTCGCATTAAGGATTAAGAAGATAGCTAAGGATAACGAGGTACCGGTTGTTGAGAATAAACCATTAGCAAGAGCTTTATTTGAACAAACCGAAATTGGAGACGAAATACCGGAAGAGTTTTATATGGCTGTAGCTGAGATATTAGCTTATGTTTATAGACTTAAACATAGAATACCTGGTATTAAGAAATAAAGAAAATTAAGAATAGATAAAAGCCCGTTAGGGAGGGATAATCATTATGATGAATAATAATGGTAATAATAACGGAAATAATAATGGAAAAAAGGGGAGTGCTTTCTCATTAAGCAATTTTAATTTTGGCTTCTTGAATCGCAAGAATATAAGTGATATCGTAATAGCTGTTGTAATTGTTGCTATCGTGATGATGCTGGTTATTCCCATCACCGGAGGTATGCTGGACTTCCTGATGGCAAGTAATTTGGTTTTATCATTGATTATACTATTAATCATTATGAATATCAAAAAGGCGAATGATTTTAATATCTTCCCTTCTTTGTTGTTACTTACAACGGTATTCAGATTAGCAATAAATGTTTCATCAACCAGACTAATACTTCTATTAGGTCCTGACTTTGATGGTAGCTTGATTAGGGCTTTCGGAGATTTCGTTGTTCAGGGGAATTATATAGTAGGTATAATCATATTTGCGATAATCCTCGCTGTTAACATTATTGTTATTACAAAAGGTGCTACCAGGATTTCGGAAGTAGCAGCCCGTTTTACTTTAGATGCTATGCCTGGAAAGCAAATGAGTATCGATGCTGACCTTAGTGCTGGTATCATTGATGAAAGAGAGGCTATCAAAAGAAGGTTGGAACTTCGTAAGGAAGCAGACTTCTATGGTGCTATGGATGGTGCGAGTAAGTTCGTACAGGGAGATGTAAGAGTAGGATTGCTAATCACTTTGATTAACATCATTGGTGGGATTCTCGTTGGAACACTGGTTATGAATATGGATATAGGGGATGCTTTCAATCTATTTATCTTATTGACTATTGGTGATGGTTTGGTTGCTGCTATACCATCATTATTGCTCTCAACTGCTACTGGTATTCTGGTAACGCGTTCTGTTTCCGATGGTTCTCTTGGTGAAGACCTCGGTGAACAACTTACTGCTAGTCCAATGGCTTTTGGTGTTGGTGCTTTTGTATTATTAGTATTATCTTTCATTCCCGGTTTCCCAACATTAATCTTGTTATTCCTTGCTATAGTTGCAGGTGTTGTAGCATTCTTCCTATGGAGGGCGGAGAAGACCAAAGAAGCAGAAGCAGCTAAGAAGGAAGAGCCTACAGAACCGACTATGCCTGAAAGCACAGTGGATTTGGTTAATGTAGATCCTTTTGTACTGGAGATTGGATTTAACCTTATCCCATTCGCAGATGAAGAGCAGGGAAGAGACTTACTAGAGAGAATCAAATTAATAAGGAAAACCCTTGCTCTTGAAATGGGACTTGTTGTTCCTACGATACGAATAATTGATAATTTGAGATTAAGACCGAGTGATTATTCAATCAAGATTAATGGTGTAGAAGTAGGAAAAGGTTCTCTTAAGGTTAATAAGTTGTTAGCTATACCATCTGTTGATATGAATGACGACCTTGAAGGCGAAGAGACATTAGAACCGGTGTTTAAGACAAAAGCTAAATGGATAGATGAATCATTGAGGGAAAAGGCGGAAAGTCTTGGCTATAGTGTGGTTGACCCTCCATCTATTATTGCTACTCATATTACTGAGGTCATTAAGAAGAATGCTACTGAGATTATGGATGTTCAGAAGGTTAAAGAGATAATAGATAGTGTTAGAGAAAGCTCTCCTACAGTGGTTGACGAAGCTCTTAAAGCTGTTCCTAAGTATAACAATATTCAGAAGATACTTCATAACCTGCTTAGCGAAGGTATTGGTATAAGAAATATGGTTTCTATTCTGGAGACTATTGCTGATTATGGAGATAAGGTAACAAATATAGACCTTTTAACAGAATATGTGAGACAACGTTTAGCTAAGCAAATATCAGAACAATTCTCAGATGAGAATGATCGTATGGTTGTATTCACTTTAGACCCTACAATAGAACATATGCTTGAAGAATCCATACAGGAAACCGATACTGGATTTACTTCAACTTTATCTCCTGAGAAGATGAATTTTATAACAAGAAGGACTTCTGATGAAATAGCTAATGTACAGAATATGGGTTATAACCCTATAGTTCTAACTTCTGCTAGTGTAAGACCTTTGTATAAAGGTATAATAGATAGAACTCTACCAGATATAGTCGTCCTGTCCTATAATGAGATAACAAAAGATGTTAATCTTGAGCATGCAGGAACAATTACTCTAAATAGCCAGGAACAAGCACAAAATCAAAACAATGTAAAAAAAGCTAATAAGTAGTACCCGAGAGGAGGAATAATCCATGGAATATAAAAAATATCGAGCGAATACACTAAGAGAAGCAAAACTCAAAATGTTACTTGATGTAGGAAAGAGGGGTTATATAGTTAACCAAAAAACAGTTAAGGAAGGAGGTTTCCTTGGGTTATTCGGTAAACCTATGGTGGAAATAACTGTTAATGTTTTAACATCTGGTGAAAATGGGAAATTTGATTCAAATAATGACT
The DNA here is from genome assembly GCA_964447635.1 of uncultured Spirochaetia bacterium. Classification (GTDB taxonomy): domain Bacteria; phylum Spirochaetota; class UBA6919; order CAYUUC01; family CAYUUC01; genus CAYUUC01. Next base: position 6,596 of record CAYUUC010000032.1, on the reverse strand, counting down.
TTATGGATACAGATTTTAACTTCGGTATGTATAATAATAATGGATCGTCTTATGCTAAGAGTAAAGGTGTAAAAGTAAATACATATGATGAAATGACTAATATAGATCAATATAGAGCAGCATTGAATAGAATTAGAGAAATAGGATTAAAGTTAAGTAGTGTTGAAGAGGGTAGGGTAAAACAAGGTGCTGTTACTAAAAAAGAATTACCATTGGATAATCAGAATGAATCAAGAACACAAGAGGTTTTACAAGAAAATAATTACTTGAAAGAAGAAATAGAAAACCTAAAAAAAATGATAATAGATAAAAAAGAAGATGATAACAAAGATGTCAACCCAAATACAAACAAAGACAAAGAGACTGATAAAAAGCATGATAAAATTATATCCATATTAAATGATTATGATTTCAATAAGGATATTATAAATAAATATATAGATATTACCAGATATGAAGACTTAAATGAAGAAATAGTTCTTAAAAATATTGTTAAAGACTTTATAGAAAATAATCTTAAATTAATTGATGGAATAGATATAGATAAAGAGGATACCAAAGCTATTGCCCTAATCGGTCCTACCGGTGTAGGAAAAACTACAACATTAGCAAAGCTAGGAGCTTATTATGGTGTAATACAGGATAAAAAGGTAAAATTCATATCTATGGATAACTATAGAGTTGGGGCTGTACAACAGCTAAAGATTTATTCTGAAATAATGGAAATACCTTTTGCTAAAGTGAAGTCAGAAGAGGAACTACAAGAAGAGTTGGATTATGATAATTATGACCTAATATTGATTGATACAGCAGGAAGAAGTCAAAAAGTGAATGATGATATAATGGAAATAAAAAAATATTTAGATAATATAAAAGATAATTTAAGGATTTCTCTTGTAATCAGTTCAACAACAAAATATAAAGATTTATTAGAGATTATGGAAAAATTCTCAGCCTTAAATTATGATAATTTAATAGCTACCAAACTTGATGAGACTAACTCATTCGGTCAAGTATTAAGTGCTTTGCTGGAGAGGGATTTAACTTTAAGCTATGTATCTTTTGGACAAAGCGTCCCAGAACACCTAAAAAGTGCTACTAAAATGAATCTCTTGGAAACTCTATTTAGCGATTGATGAATTTTTTATTATATTTATTAATGATAATTAGTTGTAGGAAAGTGTAGAATAAAAAATTGTATGATATAAATAAAGTGAAAAAAGATAAGATAAACAATATAAATAAAGACTTAGATGAATATATCAACGATGAAGAGAGTAAAAAGACAATAGGACCGCGTATCATAACTATATCCAGTGGAAAAGGCGGAGTTGGTAAAACCAATTTTGCTATAAATCTCGGTATAGCTTTCCATAATATAGGAAAAAAAGTTCTGGTGATGGATGCTGACCTGGGTTTAGCTAATGTCAATGTTGTATTAGGAATTGTACCTAAGTACAATTTATACAATGTATTAAAAGGACAGAAAAAGATAAAGGACATAGTTATTGATACACCATATGGAATAAAAATAATTGCAGGTGCTTCCGGTTTTTATCAATTAGCCACCATAAACAATGATAAGAAGAAGGAATTCTTATCTTCGTTGATGGCTTTAAATTCTGCTGATATCATAATAATAGACACTGGAGCAGGAATATCAGAAAATGTGGTATCCTTCCTTTTAGCTGCAGATGAAATGATAATCATTACTACACCGGAACCTACTTCTATTACCGATGCTTATGGTATAATAAAGACAATTGCTTCTATGAGTGGGAGTAAAAAGAATATTAAACTCATAATAAATAGAGTGGAAAAAGAAATACAAGCTAAGAGAATATCGGATAGAATTAGTAATATAGCAGAAAAGTTTTTAGATGTAAAATTAGAAAATCTTGGATACATACTAGAAGACGAAATTGTATCCAAAGCTGTGAAAAAGCAAAAACCTTTCTTATATTTAGCACCTAAATGTAAGGCATCCATTTGTGTAGAAAGGATTGCTAAGAGATTCGAAGAGACTCAATATGAAGAAGAACCTAAAGGATTAAAGAAGTTTATCAAAACCTTATTTGGTGGTGAATAAACTAATATTTGTATAAGAGGTATTTTCTATGAATGAAAACAATGTAGAAAATAATAATCAGGATAATAAAGATAACGAGAAACAAGACATCGAAAATGTTAATAGTGAAGATTTAAATCAAGATAGTGAAGAACAGTCATCAGAAAATAACGAAGAAGCAATTGAAAATCATGATGATACAGAATCCAAAACCTTTGAAATGCCGGAGAATATGAATTGGGGAGGAGTCTTAACCTGGGGGATTGTCAGTTTGATTTTTTCGATTTTGTTGGTTTTTTTAGTGAGTTTGATTTCAGGAACTTTACAATTCATTTTGGGAAGACTTTTCTTATTTGGTATCTTATTTTTCATACTAGGGGCAGGACTAAGATTATTAATCGAGATATTTGCCCCGGATATCTTTAATGAGGAAGAAAACATTGATAATGTAGGGTCTGGATATAATAGAGAAAGTGATAATTCAATGGTTAACAGTATGAATAAGGAAAATAATGATATGCTGGGGAGTAATATAAATACATCCATCGATGACCAGATTGAAACAGATCCTTTATGGAAAGAGAAAACTGAAGAAAAAGAAGGTGAAAATGATAAAGAATTAACAGAGAATGAAAAAATTAAGAAGAAATATGGAGGTAAAGCTGACGATTATATAAATGTACAGGGAACAGATGTAGTTATCCCAAATAATGCTGAACTCATGGCAGAAAGCATTAGAACAATGATAAATAAAGATGAAGAATAATAGATGGTCTAATTATTTTTTCCTATGTTATTTATCCGTATAAAGTAAAAATTTATTTAACATTTTAGGAGGGGAAATGGCTAATAAAAAGAAATCAGAAGAAGAACTCTGGAAAGAGTATAAAAGAACAAATGATCCAAAGATTAGGGAAGTATTTGTTCATCAATATTCACCTTTAGTAAAGTATGTTGCTGGTAAAGTAAAAATGGGTATGCCTCAAAATATAGAATTTGAGGATTTAGTAGGATATGGTGTTTTCGGACTTCTTGATGCTATTGAGAAATTCGATCCCACTAGAGACATCAAGTTTAAAACATATGCTGTAACGAGAATCAGGGGAGCTATATACGATGAATTAAGAGCTATAGATTGGGTTCCTCGTTCAATAAGGCAAAAAGCTAAAGAACTTGAAAATGCTATTGGTAAGCTGGAAAACAAATTGGGTCGAGTAGCTAAGGATGAAGAGATTGCTCAACAATTAGGCATACCAGTGGAGGAGTTTCATAATATCCTTTTAAAGCTAAGCGGGACTACTTTGGTTTCAATTAATGATGCTTGGTTTACTAGTGATGATAATGATAAAGTATCCATCATCGAAACCATACAAAGTCCCATGGAACTTAATCCGGATACTATGGCTGAGAGAGAAGAAGTAAAAAAGATGATAGTGAAAACTATCGAGGAACTTCCTGAGAAAGAAAAAAAGGTCTTGATATTATATTATTATGAAGACCTAACTCTGAAAGAAATCGGTGAAGTACTTAATGTCACAGAGTCGAGAGTTTCCCAACTTCATACAAAGTCCATAATGAGGTTAAGGAGTAAACTCAACCATATTCGAGCAAGTATGTTTGCTTGATTTTAATAATTTTTTTCCATACTTTCATATTTAATAGGAGTGGGTAAAATGCCATCTTTAAAAGATTTGAAGAAGGAAGTAAAATCTCCCGAAAATAAAGCACAGAGAGAAATAATAATTAAAGGCGAAACCATAGAAGAATGTTTAAAAGAGGGTGCTAAAAAATTAAATGCTGACCTTAGAGAACTAAAATACGATGTTTTGCAACATGGTAAAAAGGGCTTTTTGGGTATTGGAAAAAAGCCATACGAAATTCTTATTAGAAAAACCACAATGGAAGAAGTAGATACTAAAAAAGGCGAAATCCCAGAGGATATAGAAGAACCTCCTTCTATAGACGGGGAATGTAAAATTACTATCAGAAAAAGTGGTATATTCTTAAAAGTTACCCCACCTAAAGAAGGTGGAGAACCTGTAAAATTCGAAGATGTTGAATTAATACTAGCTCAGAAAAGTATAAAGCAATATAATAAAGGTCAGGTTAAAGCTATTGTTAAAGAAGCGTCCGGAGAAAATATCAAAATCGGGGAATGGCGACCCAATCCAGAATATGATAGTAGAGCTAATCTCGAGAAAACTCCTGATGATATGAAAGCCTACATCACTATTACTAAACCAATATTAACCGGTAGAGTCCTCGAAGTAGATGAAATATTAAGTCTATTAGATGAGGCTGGTATCGTATATGGCATCAAACATGACAATATTAGAAAGATGTTGGAAAAGGAGATATACAGTACCCAGATTTTGGTAGCTGAAGGTAAGAAACCAGTACCTGGGAAAGATGCTGAGATTGAGTATAAGTTTAAAACTGAAGCTTCTTTAGAATACAATATAGATGAAAAAACAGGAAAAGTAGACTATAACAATCCTAAAGAAGTAATATCTAATGTTGTTGCAGGACAAGTCTTAGCTATAAAGACACCACCTACTAAGGGTGTAACAGGAAGAACCATTACTAATGAAGTCATAGAAACAAGAGATGGTGAAGATGTTGAGCTATTAGTCGGTGAGAATGCAATGATATCTGATAATGGATTGGAAATCTTCGCAAAAATCGCTGGTAGAGCAGTATTAGATAAGGTTACAAACAAAGTTAGTGTAGAAAAGATTTATGAAGTAGAGAATGTAGATTATGAAACAGGTAATATTATATTCTTAGGAACTGTAATAGTAAGAGGAGATGTAAAAGACGGCTTCAGTGTTAAAGCAGCTGGAGATATAGAGGTTAGAGGTAATGTAGAAAAAGCAGAACTGGAAGCTGATGGTAACATTATGGTGGCTAAAGGTGTACTGGGTAAAGGTTCTTTGGATAATGATGCTCGCAAAATGAAGGATGGAGCTTTGCTAAAAGCCGGTGATAGTGTTCAAGCAACATTTATCGAACAAGCTGAAGTTATTGCTAATAATGATGTTAGGGTTAAAGAAAATATTTCTTTATCCAAAGTTGATGCTGGTGGTAGAGTTATATGTAATGGTAGAAGAGCCTATATATATGGTGGTAGAATAAGAGCAAGTCAGGAGATTTATACTAAAAACTTAGGTATCGATGCTTATACCAAGACCATAGTAGAAGCTGGAATTGATCCTAAATCCCACGAAAAACTTAATCAATTAACACAGGAAAAGTCTTCCCATGAAGTAACTTTGATGAAAATCAATATTAAAATACAAAGTTTAAAGGATTTGAAAAAAAAGGGAGAATTGGACGAGAAAAATCAAAAGATGTTGGAGAGGATGGAGAAAGCAAAGGAAGAATTCACCATCACTATTGACGAATTAGAACAAGATATTGCAGACCTTAGAGAATGGCTGAGTAATCTGGATACAAAGGGTAAAGTATCAGTAAAAGATGTAGCATATCCAGGAGTGGAAATTTATATAAAGGATGCTAAAGACCCTTATAGAATTAAGGATGAACACAAAAGAGTGACCTTTATATATGATAATGGGTTTATTCGTGCGGTAAAATTCCAGGAGATTGAAGGAATTAAGGATGAAGTATAATTAGGGAATAAAATAGAATAATAGAAAAAGGAATGCTATATGTCTCTTTTACCTTTAGATATACAAGCTAATTATGGAAATCTTGACTTAGTTATTAAAGAAGTTAATAGAGTACAGAACTTATCTGAACAGATCAATTATAATAGTTCTGTAAGTATAGAGAGATTCTCAAAAGAGATATATGAAAGAATAATAGAAACTGACAAGAGTAGCGAACAACAGAAGATAGAAAATAGGAAAAAGGAAGAAGAGAGAAAGAAAAAGAAAAAGCATAATAAAAATAAATTAATCGATATTAATATATATGAAGAAGAGATAAAAAGGCTTCTTGATAGAAATAATACAGAATCATTTAAAGGAAATTTTGTAAATTTACTAAAATAATATATTATTTAGTATAAAATTCTATGGAAATTATAGCGTTAATTATAACAATATTCAATTTAATACTCACTGTGTTTCTTCTGATAAGATTTAGATGGAATAAATATGAAGAATCTTCTGTTAAGAGATTAAAGAAAGAAGTAAGTCTTTTAATAAAAGAAATTAATCGTGTAACAGATAGAAACGTTACTATTTTAGAGGATAGGATTAAGTATAAAAAAGAATTAGATGATAAGATTACTAAAGCTAACAAAAAAAGAAAAGATACAAATCCTACAAATATGGAGAATATTCCTCATAAAACTCATATAGATAAAAATAATATCAAAAAAGATATAAAAAAATCTAAAGAATTTCTCTCTAATAAAGAAAATATTGATGTTGATAGGGATGATGATTTAGATTATTTCAAAAAATATTATCAAAAAACCTCACATAAAACTTATAATATGTTTTCTAAGAAAAATGATTCAAAATAATATATAACAATTTTAATATTTTAATTTTATTTT